>CANQEN010000037.1 GCA_947595045.1 uncultured Bacilli bacterium
ATCAAACTTATGTCTTTTTATTAAGTAAAAATAGTATTGATATTTTTACCCACCAACACTATTTATAATACAACCAAATTAAATATTTTAAAATTTCAATGGTTAAGCTATTGAAATTTTTTGTATGTATTGCTATGATATCAAAAATTTTATAAGTAAAAAGGAAAGAAAGGAATTTTAGCTAATAATATAGTAGGAGGTACAAATGATAGAGGCAAGAGAAAAACCATTTATTAGTTTAAAATTCGATTTAATGTTTAAAAAAGTATTTGGAGATAATAAAGATAAAAAACCAATAAAAAGATTACTAAAAGAGATATTAAATATAACTCCCAAGGAAGTAACAATATTAAATAGTGAAATAATAAATAGACCATATCAAGATAAAAGAGTATATGTTGATTTAATGGTAGAGTTAGAAGATAAGACTAAAATAGGGGTAGAGATAAATACAGATGTAAATCAAGATATAATAAATAGAAATTTATATTACCTATGTAAAAATATAGGCGCAGATTTAAAACCAAAACAACATTATAATGAATTAGCTAAACATATTCAAATAAATTTTGATTATGAAGGTAAACATAGTAAACCAATAATGAATTATAAATTGATAAATATGGATACTTCAGAAATATTGACTGATATGATAGAAGTAATAAAAATAGATGTGGCATATTATATAAAGATGTGTTACAATAATGATACAGAAGATTTAGATAGTTTAACAAAATTTATAGGGTTATTTGGAGTAAGTAGTAAAGAAGATGCTAGAGAGTTATGTGAGGGTGATAAGATTATGGAGGATATATATAATAAAATGGAAGAGTATAATGAAGATAAAGAAGTAATAGGAGCATATGATTATGAATGGCATCAAAAAGAATTAGCTAGAATTAGAAGTGAAAGGGCTATTAAGGAGAGTTTTGAACAAGGAATAGAGCAAGGAATTGAACAAGGAATAGAGCAAACTAATATAGAAGTAGCTAAAAAGATGATAAAAGAAGGGATAGATAAAAAGATAATTGCTAAAATAACAGGATTAACTGTAGATCAAATATAACTTAATAACATTTTTTTTACATTCTAAAATGTTTAAACAGAACAAATTTAACAGTAACTGTAATCTTTATTAATTTTTAGACTACATTAAAACTTTTTATTATAAGCATTAGTAAATTAATTAATGGTATAATTTTCTAGGTTAAAACCTCATCTTTTATTTACTTTTGACAATTAAATTATATAGCCTTTTTTAGGTTTTAACTATTTTTATTTGTTTGTTTTATAAATATCACTACTTTAAATACTGTCTGCAAAAAAACATAAATTGACAAATATATAAATATATAGTATAATACACGCAGAAGTGAGGGAGGATTATTATGTTAAATGTTTTAGCAAATGTAACTACTACACAGTCTTATACTTGTGGTAATATTGGTTTTAGTTTTAGTGGAATGCTTCCATATATAGTATCAATGGGAATATTAGTTATTAAGATTGTTGTACCTATTTTATTAGTTATTTTTGGTATGTTAGATCTTGGAAAGGCTGTTATGGCTCAAAAAGAAGATGAAATAAAAAAAGGGCAACAGACTTTGGTAAAAAGGGTTATAGCTGCTGTAATTGTGTTCTTTGTAATATCAATTGTCCAGTTAATAATTGGTTTTGTATCTAACAAAGATAGTAAAATTATGAGTTGCTTTAATTGCTTTATTTCAGGTGAGGTAAGCGATAACTCATGTTCAATAGATACAGGAGCTGCTGATGTTGGCATGTAAAAAACTATTTTAAAAATAGTTTTTTTTTGATATAATATAGTTAAACAAATGAATGGGGATTTTTTATGAAGAAAATAATGATATTTGGATATGTTTTTTTTGCTGTATTTTTACTCTGTATGTATGGTAATGTGTATGCTGTTTATGAAAAAGGTGATTATGAAGAAAGCGATATAAAGGCTAGTTGTGTGTATAATTATAATGGTGTATCTACTGACAAAGAACTGATATATGTATTGGAATTATATAACGATAATAATATGGTTTTTTATCAATATCAACCAGGGTTAAACGACTTGGTGTCACAAACAAAATTAACTGTGGAAAATTGGGATAATAATAGCACAGTTGGAATATCTGGGAAGACTATTTTTAGTCTTACTGGTTGTCCTAGATATGTTGTTTCAGATAGAGGATTTATAAGTAGTGAAAAATACTATTTTTTAAATGATGAACATTTAGAAAGTGCAATAGAGGCATTGGATGGTCTGTGGGATGGGACACCAAGTACTTTGTATTTGATAGAGGCAAATGATGATAAGGAACATTCTGAGTTAGTACCAGTAGATCCGAGTAATATTAAATATTCTTGCAATTATGGACAATATACATTAAATTTTGATGAGTCAGGTAATTATGTGAACTATACTCAAGAAATTTCAGCATCAATTATTTATTATAAAATTGATGGTTCAATAAATCAATATGATCCAGAATATAGAAAGGTAATTCAGGATGGAAAATGTCAACCGACTTATACTGTGTGTAAAACTTCGCCAGGGTTAACGACATGTACAATTTATTTTGATGAACTTAGTGCTTCAAAGGAAGATTCCAATTTTGAAACATATAAGTGTGAGAATGATGATAAGTCAATATGTGATCCTAATACTGAGTCCACATATTGTCCAACCTATGATGTTTTGAAGGATAATATTAAAGATTTTTATAAAACGTATAAAGATAATAAAAATTCTAATAAAGCTATAGCTAGTAATGCATTATCTAATGCTAATAGAAAAATTGAACAATTAAAAAATTTATGCAATTCAATATATAAGACTTCTAATTATAATTCGTCTTGTTCTAATAAGTGTTTATCGTTATCTAATGATATATTGACTTTAAAGAAAGATGCTAATTTGGCAGGAAATTCAGAAGGAGTTTCCAGTAAATGTGGGTTTTCTGGTAATCTCATTGCATGGGTTTTAAAAATATTACGTTGGATTAGATATGGAGTACCCACTTTAGTAATTATTCTGGGTGGTATTGATTTTACTAAAGCAATAGCATCTGATAATGATGATGAGCTGAAAAAATCTGGTGGAAGATTTGTTAAACGGTTAATAGCTGCTACATTGATTTTCTTAGTGCCATTTTTATTAGAATTCATTTTATCTGTTTTTGGATACGATGCAAACGGATTTTGTGTATAAAATTATTAATTAATTTATTTGTTTATTATATTTTTATTAAATAAATATTAATGAGTAAGAATGATATATAAAATAATATAGAAAATCTATTCCATAAATAGTTTTCTTTTGGTATAATTTAATAGGACAATTTATTATGAGAGGGGTTTCTCTTATGGGTGTTATACAAAGTATTTTTAATGTGTTATGGTATACATTAAATTCAGTTATATATGATGGTGTTGGTATAGTTTATAATCTTTTATTACAAATTAGTCGTACATCTATTTTTGAACAATATGAAATCAATAAGTTTGCTAATAGAATATATGCCTTAATAGGCATTTTTATGCTATTTAAAGTTATTCTATCTTTAATTACTTATGTTGTTAATCCAGATAGTTTAGTAGACAAAGAAAAGGGAATGGCTAATATTGGTAAAAATATTATTATTTCTTTAGGTTTAACTTTACTTGTTCCATATATTTTTCAAGAAGCTTATAATTTACAAACTATCATTTTGGAAGATAATGCATTAATGAGTATTGTTTTTGGTACAAACATTGAAACAAATGAGATTGATAGTGCTGGAGATAAAATGAAATTTACTTTAATGTTTGCATTTATGCAACCGAACTTCACTGAAAACGATTTAGAAAGTTCTAATGAATTAGCCACTTGTGCTTCTACATATGAATATGATGATAATGGTAAAGTTGCATTAGAGAGTAATGGATCCTTGAAATTAAATAGTGAATGTTTTGGAACATTGGAATCAGGCGATTATAGTGGTGGTGTTTTGGAATCACTTTTTGTAGCTGCTGATTATGAAAGCCCCAATAAAGTCAATGATAATCAAAATTTAAATGATGCCCAAAAAAGTACCTTATTTCAAAATTATGCTCACGCTATTGCTAATCAAAATTTTTATTTATTACATAGGAGAGACTTGATTAATGCAAAGAAAAATGAAATTAATATTATTAATTATATGGGACCATTGGCTTTAGTTGTTGGAGCAGCAGTTTTATGGATTTTACTAATATTTTGCATAGATATAGCTGTTCGTAGTGTAAAGCTTGGTTTTTATCAGATGATAGCCCCTATACCAATATTATCTTATATTGATCCTAAAAGTGGTAAAGATGGAATGTTTAAGAAATGGTATAAAGCTTGCTTTAGTACCTATTTAAGTCTATTTATTAGGCTGTTAGCTATTTATTTAGCTATTTATGTTATTACAAGTGTAGTTCAGTCAGGTATCGTTGATGTTGTTACTGGTGAAAGAGTTACAAATTGGTGGGTTATTATTTTTATAATTGTCGGTGCTTTAATATTTGCTAAACAGTTACCAAAAATATTAGAAGATTTAACTGGAGTTAAATTAGAAGGATTTACTTTAAATCCTCTAAAGAAAATAGAAAATGAAGCATTTGGAGCAAAGGCAATTAAAAATGCTGCTTTAGGTGTTGGAACTGCTGGACTAGTAGGTGGTGCAGCTTTAGCAACTGGACAAGGTTTTAGATTAGGTGCTATGAAAAATGCTTTAGTAAGTGGTTTTAAAGGTGACAAATTTACTAAGAATTTTGCTTCTTCATATGGAGCTGCAAGAGAAAAACATCAACAATTAGGTGGAATGAAAGAAAAAGGTGTTGGACGCATTGAAACAGCACTTGATAAAGCTAATAAGTTTTTTATTGGTAAAAATGAAGCAGATAGAGATAAAGAAAAAATTGAAGCTTTAAAAAAAATTACTGATTTAAAAGACCAAGCTACCAATATTGCTGATAAAACAGATTCAAAAGTTAAAATGCTTCTTCAGGAATTGGAAAGTATGCAACATATTGATCCTATGTCTATGGTTGATAGAAATGATTACTATGAGTTCAGAAACAATCCAGATGGTACCAGAGAAATATTTTTTAACGAAACAAAATATGATGATGCAATAAAAGAAGCTGTTTCTAAAAATCAACAAATGATAAAAAATAAGAGTGATGAAATAGATAATGCAAGGGCAGATTTCTTTGATTCTCAGGCTAGTATAGCAGGCACAGCTATTGAAGGTATTTATAAGCAAATGCAATCATTAATGAATTCTATGTCTGATGAAATAAATCAAGGCTTTAGTAATATTGGAAAATCAGATATAAATGTTTCTAATTTTACAGCAAAAAATATAAAAGAAGCTGGTGTGGCTGCTATTAGTGCTAGACAAAGCTTTGAATATTCTGAGGAAGTTCAACACCATAAGAATGTTTCTGATTTTTCTCAAAATAATAAAAAATAATAAAAAGGGTGTGATGATAAATGAATAATGGTTTTCTAATACCAGCTAATTCAAAGAAGTCATTGTTGTATTTTGGTATATTTAATACAACTGATTTAATTCTGTTTGGTGGTGGAGTAGGTTTGTCATTATTTCTTCTTATGGTTTTACCTGTAGATATTTTCTGGGTAGCGATTTTAGCAATCGCTCCTGGTTGTCTGGCAGGTTTTCTTGTTATTCCTATTCCTAATTATCATAATTTGCGGACTATTATTAAATTAGCTTTTGAATTTTATACAACAAGGCAGAGATTTGTATGGAAAGGTTGGTGTTATAACGATGGCGAAGAAACCGATAAAAAGTAAATATACTAATGATGATATTCCAGTAAAAGGTATTACTAATGGTGTTATTACTTTAGATAATGGGGAAAAAGTAACGGGTGTTAAGATTATGCCACGTAATATCTTTATTTTAGATTCAAGTATGCAGAATGCTATTATTACTAATTTAAAGACTGTTTATAATATTATTGATTATGAATTTTGGATTATAGTTGCTGATAGACCAGTAGATATTAATGTTTATTTAGCACAGTTACAGTTACAATATAATAATACCAATGATCCAGTTAAACGAAAGATTATTAATGAGGATATTAATAAGGCTAATATGTTTATGTCTAATAACGTAGTGGATACTGAATATTATCTATTATTTAAAGAGAGGGATAATGAGGTTATAAATAAGCGAATTAGAAATTTGATTAGTAATTTTGCTAATGCAGGATTAACAGCTTTTCAAACTACTAATGATGATTTAAGAACTATTTTAGATAACTTTTTAAATGGGGGACAAACAACTGAATTTGGGGCGGTGTTATCATGATTGATATAAAGAGTCAAATAGCTCCTAAAGGGTTAGAGTTTAAACCTGCTGAGTTTATTATTAGTGATAAGTATGCTACTATTTTGACTGTTATAAGTTATCCACGTTTTATATATCCAGGTTATTTGTCTTCGTTAACTTCTATGGCAGGTATTAAGTTGGCTATTAAACATATACCTTTACCTTTTAGTACTATTCAAAAAATGATTAATAAAGAAATCGCTGATTTAAAACAACGTTATCAAGAAGAAAATGACAGGACTATCCAAGAACGTATTCGTCAAGATTATGATTCTTTAGAGCAGTTTGTTTCAGAGTTAGCAGCGACTCAATCTAAAATTTATGATTTTCAAATGCATATTATGATTACAGCTAATTCAGAAGATGAACTAATTACTAAGAAATTGCAAGTAAAGAATTATTTAGAAGCAATGGAGATGCGAGCTATTCCTCTACGTTTTGAACAAGAGAAAGTGTTAAAATCAATGTTACCAATTTATAAGAAACAGGATGTTGAGGATAGGATTGGTACGCCAATGCCATCACCAACGATGGCAGCTATGTATCCTTTTATCTTTGATAGTATCAAGGATCCTGGTTTATCTACTTTACTAGGTATTGATTTTTCAGGTGGAGTTATTCTGTTTAATCAATTCTTTTATCAAATCAGTAAAGAGCATAATCGTAATAATGCTAATATGATTATTTTAGGTACATCGGGTAGTGGTAAATCAACAGCTGCTAAGTTATTGTTACGTAGTCATATTAGAAATGGGCATCAATTAGTATTAATTGATCCTGAAGGAGAAACAGAGGAAATGTGTCGTCTTTATGGAGGAGATTTTATCAGTCTTGGTAAAGGTGGCGAATTTGGGATGGTTAATCCACTTGAAGTTGTCATGGATGCTGATGAAGATGAAATAAAACAGGGGCTTGGTTATACTACTTTGACAAGGACTTTACAAACGGTAAAAGCTTTTATTAAATACTATGATCCATCTATTGAAGAAGATGTTACTAATATGTTTAGTGAAGTATTGCAAGAAACATATAGACGTTTTGGTATTAATTTTGATACTGATTTTACTAAACTTACGTCTAATGATTATCCAACTTTTAAAGATGTTTATGCTACTATTAAAGGTAAAATTTTATCAATGCCAGAGAAGACACAAGAAAAAGATGTTTTGGAACGATTAGAGTTGAAGATTAGACCTATTGTTAAGGAATTACGTTATTATTTTGATGGACATACCACAATTAGTCCACAGAGTGATATTATTGTTTTTAATATTAAAGAGTTAATGAACGCCGATACTAATATACGTAATGCTTTATTCTTTAATATATTAAAATATGCTTGGAGTTTAACTTTAAATACTAGTGTTAATACAGTACTAATGGTTGATGAGGCTCATGTATTACTTAGTAATCAGAATAATTTAGGAGCAGACTTTTTAGCACAAATTCAAAGACGGGCTAGAAAGTATAATACAGGTACTATTATTATTACACAACAACCTACTGATTTTACTGATCCAGCCGTTATTACGCAAGGTAAAGCTATTTTTGATAACGCTTCATATTATCTAGTTATGGGACTCCGTAAACAAGCTGTTGAAGATTTATCTAAGTTAATTGATTTGAATGAGAGTGAAATTGATAGTATTAAGCGTTATTCTCAGGGAGAAGCATTGTTTGTTTGTGGTAGTAGAAGAATGCGTATTAATATTGTAGTTACTGATGAAGAGTTAGAATCATTTGGTTCTGGTGGTGGTTTATAAGATTTAGAGTAGGTGGTGATTAGATGAATCCTAATATGAATGGTAATAATCAGAATAATGTAAATGGTCAAGGTAATCCTAATAATCAAAATAGGGCTAGTTATGGTGTTTCTACACCTGTTAATAGTCCTAAAATGCCTATCGATCAAGAACAGCAATTAGAGAAAACGACTCGTGATAATGAGCAAATGGCTCATTCACATAGGGGATTTGCTAGTGATGTTGGAAATACTAATTTGACTTCTAAAATGCCAAATCAATCTACGGTGATAAACGAAACTAATAATCCAATAAATCAGGTTACTTCATCTAATACCAATACAAATGTTAAAAAGCAAAATATAGGCAATAATAGTAATAATATTAGTAATGGTAATAGTTCATCACAGGTTAATGTAGGTAAGTCAGCCAATTCTAAGGCTATGCCAATAGGATTAAATAGGACTATTAACAGTATGCAATCCAGATTACCAATTAATCAATCAATTATGAAGAATGGTAATAATGTTGGTTCTAATAGAGAAGGTGCACAAAAAAGTGCACCTCAAAGTTTAAATCCATTATCTAGTAAGAAGAATATGTTAGATATGATTAAAAATCCTAAAAAGGCTCTTTTTAATGGTTTAAAAGGTGGATTACCAAAGATGGGATTGCCTAAGCCGTCTGATCCTATTAAACGTGATGAACAAGAGGCAACTAAGGGTAATGTAACGATAAAAATACCATTTAAAGTTAAAATTGCTATTGCTGCTATTGTAGGGGGACTATCTTTTATATTTATCTTTTTTATGATTATTTTAAGTGATCATAGTACTAGAAATTTGATGGGAATTGATTTATCTGATATTGCTGGTTCAACAAGTTCTAATATTGGCAGTGCTAGTATTAGTAGTAATATTGATGATTATTTTTCTAAGCAATATGAAGATTTAGGTAATATCTTTACTGATAAGCTAAAGTGTGAAGATGAAGAGTGTTCTAATCGTAATGAAATATTATTTTATAAAAAAATTGGTGATATAGCGTTACGTTATCGTAATAAATATCATGTTGAGTTAGATTGGCCCTTAATAGCTGCTACTAGTTTTATTAATGATACATCACATGATGAAATTATGCGAATAAATTTAAATAATTATAATAGTAGTGATGTAGCAAATACTAATGTATTAATGAATTTAGATTGGGATTATGATTATACAAATATACAAGGTTATACATATTTATCTTCATATAGTTTTGCTTATGATTTGCAAATTTTAGCTAAAAATATGGTTAGAAAAACGACGGTTCAAACTTGTACTGATCGTAATGGTAATGTTATTGCTAGTCGTACTGATCAGGATATTGAGGATCAATATTTGCAAGCTGGGGGAAGTTATCATTTAGCTTGTAATGGCAATTATAGTATTAATAGTAGTTATGTATTAGATAAAGATAAGTATGATGAATTCTTATTAGAATTTATTGAACATAAATATTATTTGCAAACCGGGGATCCTAGCGAAGCCCAGAATAATATTTATAGTGATACTGAGGTACCTGGGAATTCAACTGTTATTCCTAATGTTGGTGATATTACTATAAGTAATACGGGGTATGCCTTAGGTATGGTTATGCCTATGAATAATGCTGTAATTACTAGTACTTTCTTTAATTATAGTTATGCACCACATCATGGTAGTCATGGGGCTGTCGATTTATCTAATCATAATGATACACGTATTATGGCTGCTTGGGATGGGGTTGTAGTGGCAACTGGTTTAGTTATGAATGGTTATGGTAATCAAGTAGTGTTGCAACACAGTTATAATGGACAAACTTTCTTTACACATTATAGTCATATGCAACCGGGATCAGTAACAGTAAAAGTAGGAGATAGTGTTAAAGCAGGACAACAGATTGGAACTGAAGGTGGTACTGGTTCTAGTGCTACTTCTGGTAATAATCAATATGGTCATCATTTAGACTTTCAAATAGCTGTTTGTGATAGTTTTAATAATGCTGATTTTTTAAGCCATTTAGTTAATCCATTATCATTTATGAATAATCAAATATCCTCATTAGATGAACTTACTATTTGGCGTTTTGAAATTAATAGTAGTCATGAAGTAGTAAAAAAGGGTAAAGATTATGATTTTACTATTAATAAAGGATAGGTGGCTAAAAGTGAAAAAATGTGTTATAGTATTAGCTATAATATTATTAACTGGTTGTTCTAGTAAGTATGAGTTAAAAGTTAATGGTCAAAAGTTAAAAGAAAATATTTCTTTTCAAATTAATAAAGATAAAATTGATTATAATAGTAACACTTCCTTTTTTGATCCAACTGCTAGTTTGTATAGTTTTACTTATATAGATCAATTTTTAAAAACTGATCAACAGGCTTTAGTTAATCATTCTAATGAGTTTTATGTTAAAAAAATAGATGATAGGGAACATTATATAGATGTTGTTTTATCATATGAATATAATATGAGTAATTATCAAAACTCTAATTTATTAGCTACTTGTTTTGATAATCCTGAAGTTAGTTTTGATGGCGATAATTTATATGTACATCTAATTGGTAGATTTAGTTGTTTATTTGATCGAGATGGACAAGTTGAAGTAGTTATATCATCAAATAATAGGGTATTGCAAAATAATGGTAATCGTAAAGGTTTAAATAAATATACTTGGATTATTGATAAAAATAATAGTGATAATGTTAATATTGAATTTAAAGTAGCTAAAGAGAGTATATTATTATATTATGGTATTCGGATAATAGCTATTATTATAGTAATAGGAATTATTTTATTTATATGTTCTAAAATTGGGGTATGGATGAATAGAGAAGAAATAAATAAAATATAAATTGAGGTGAGTTATGAAAAATAGAGTAAAAAGAATATGGTTAAGTTTAATTATAATGGGATTAGCTTTTATTCCTAGTTATTCTATTTTTTCATATGAGTATGAGAATGAAGAAAATGAGGTTAAAGTAAGAGATGATCGAAGAACCATATATGAATGGTATGAATTTTATAATTATTTTAAAAAAGATATTTCTTCTAATAGTAATATTATTTCTAATTATAATGGGGCTTGTAGTACTGTTAAAGTAGGAAATAAATCCTATTCTTTAGATGAATATATTGCAGGGGTAGTAAAAAGTGAGATTGGTTGTGCGATTGATGCACCAGAGGCTTTAAAAGCGCAGGCTATTGCAGCTCGTTCTTATTTAATTGCTAATAAACAAAATGATTCTACATGTACAGTTCAAAGTAGTCAAAGCTTTCAAGTTTTTCGTGAGTTAGATAGTAATAGTGCTGAAGATCAAATATTTTTGAAGGCTGCTCAAGATACTTCTGGTATGGTTGTTATGAAAGATGGATCAGTGGCTAGAACGGAATATCATTCTTTTCCCAATCAAATTCATTGGGTGACGAATAATGATACTACTTTTAGTGTCCGTCTTCGTAAATTTAGAAGTGATGATTCTACTGCTTGGACTTGGACAGGCCCATCATTAGCTACCATTAAAGGGGCTGTTAATTGTGGGATATCACCAGTAAGTGGAGATGTTTCTCATAATGGTGGTATGAGTCAAGACATCGCTGAGTATTTAGCTAAAGCTGAAGGATATACCTATGATAAACTTATTTCTTTATTTTATGGAATAGATGTAGCTAAATTAGCTGATGGTAATTATGTTGATAATGTATCTTTTGTTGATTCAGATTTTGGTACTATTACTTATTATAATCAAGGTGATTATGGTAACTATTATTATTCAGAAAGTCCAACTACTTCTAATACATATGGTGGTAGTATTAAAGCTTTAGGTTGTGGACCTACTTCATTAGCTATTGTGGCATCTAGTTTACTTGGTAGACAGATAAGTCCCGTAGAAGTTACAAGTAGGGTGTGTCAAGCAGGTGGATGTTCATCTGGTT
>CANQEN010000038.1 GCA_947595045.1 uncultured Bacilli bacterium
CTCTTTCTTTAGTAGCATTACGGCTACCCCCTAATGCTACTACAGCTCCAGTATTAACATCAATAACGGCAATACCAGCTTTTACTTGATCATTTTCCCATTCATATGTAACTCCATTCATAATATCAGCAACATATTTTTGTTTATCTGGGTCCATAGTTGTATAAATATCCATTGGGGTAGTATATGGATCTAAACCTGTTTTATCTGCTATTTCTCGTACAACAGCATCAATAAAGGATTGATAGTTAGGATCAATATCACTATCAGTTCCTTCTGCTCTCGGTTGAACAATCTTATCAACTGTCATTTGAGCAGCAATATCATATTCCTTATCAGTAATATAGCCATGACGATTCATTAAATATAATACTTGCTTTCTTCTTTTTTCTGTACCTTCAGGATTGGTATAGGGATTATATGTAGATGGGGATTGAAATAATCCAGCAATCATTGCTGCTTCAGCTAAGTTTAAGTCTTTCGCACTTTTTCCAAAGTAAGTAAGAGAAGTTTGTTCTACACCATAACCACCACCTAAAAAGTAAGAATTAATATAAAATTCAAAAATTTGTTCTTTAGTGTAAGTTGGTTCAATTTTGAATACAGATAAATAGACATCTGTAAATTTTCTAATAATACCTTTAATTCCAGTTGAAGTAGTATCAGTATAAGCATTTTTAGATATTTGCATTGTTAAAGTAGAAGCTCCACCAGCATCTTGACCAGCTAATTGACCAAGAGATGCTTTTAAAAATCTTCCTAGATCGACACCATTATGTTGAAAAAATTTAGAATCTTCAGTAGCGATAATAGCATTAACTAATACTTCTGGTACTTCATCATATGTAAGTAAGATACGCCGTTCCGTTCCTAAAGAAGCCATTTCAGTACCATCAGTAGCATAAAGATATGAAGGTTCTGATTTATAAAGGGCATCAGGATTAAATTTTGGTGAGTTAATCATAATATATAGGAAAAAAGCGATACAAGCAAAAATAATCATAATTGATCCTATAAAACATACTAATAATATTATTTGTAATACTTTTTGTACTTTGTTTTTTTTCTTTTTATTAGATGAATTATTTTTTTTCTTTTTCATCTTTATTTTCTCCTTATCATTTTTTACTTTCTTTATACTAGGAGTATCATTCATGACAATTTTCTTTTTATCATGATAATTATTCATAGCTTTATAATCATAAGTAGGCTTGTCATTTTTTTTCTTTTTATTATTAATATATTTAATAATATTGGGAATTTGGAAAATAATGTTTAAAATTAAAATGACAAAAATACTCTTAATAAATCCAATTGTAAATAAACCAATTATTAAAATAATAATACTAACTAATATCATAATATAAATATCAGGATTCTTTTTTATCTTTCTTAATATATTATTCATTTAATCACCTTCTAATACTTTTAAATAATCTAAACGTGGAGACCAACTCTCTTTAATAATTTTACCATATTGTGCAAAGTAGTTATAAGGAATTGATTTTCTCTTATTTAATTTAATAAATTCTAATAAATCATCAGCCATCAATAAAAAAGTTTTATTTAAAGTAGTAAATCTTACAATGATAAAACCGATGCCACCATGTTTAATGATTTGTTGTAAATGATTGATTTGATGGGGATGAATGTTAGATAGAGGGAAGCAAGTTTTACTTCTTGTTTCCTTGGCTTCAAAATCAATGTATTTTCCTTTATAAACACCATTATAATCGGTTGTTGATGGTATCTTAAAATGAGCTTCAGTAATAACAGCATCTTTTCTTGATGGATAATTGACATGATTGATAGTAATAGGAGTTGGCTTTTTATATATAATGGCAATATCATTATTACGATAATACTCATTAGTTATATTTAAGTCATCTTCTAATACCATACCACGGTTACCATGATTTAGATTGTTTTGAAATTGTTTTTTTAAACCACCTGGATAATTCATATGTTCACCATCATCATTATACTATAAAAGAAACTAATTTGCTACTATTTAGTTCTAATATTTTCTAGTTTTGTCGAATTAAAACAAAGATAATATAATATGAGATATGATATTAAAGGTGATAATATGATAGAGAGGAAAGAAGTAGATGATCTTTTAGAAGATATTGTAAATGAATTAGATGAATTAAGACTTAAAACTTATGGCTATAGTGATTATGGTAAGGCTGATTGACAAACAGCCTTTTTTTTGAGATAATAACTTTGTTAATATATAAACGAGAGGTGCTATTATGTATCAAGAAAGAATCACTCTAACGAGTAAAGATATTTTAGAAAAGGATTTTAAAATTGACACTCGTGGATATCGACCACAGGAAGTAGATCGTTTTTTAGATGAAATTATTAAAGATTATGATGAATTTAATACTATTATTCGTGAATTAGAGATTGACAAAAAAGCTTTATTAGAAGATAATATTAGACTTAAGCAAGAAGTACGTAATTTACGAACTAAATTAGAAGTTCTTGCTGATAACGCAAATGAACCAAGTGGTGCCAGTGGTACCAATGCTGATTTGCTTAGAAGATTATCTAATTTAGAGAAGATAATATATGGAAAAGAATAATATTTTAGACAAACGCTGCTAATAAAATAGTAGAGGAAAGTCCATGCTCGCACAATCTGTGATGATTGTAGTGTTCGTGCAAGAGGAAAAAATAACTCTTGGTAGTTTAAAACTAACGGCTCCATATTTACCTAAGTCATTTGATATGGTAGATAAGGTATAAAAGTGCCAAAGTGACGATACTTATTTGAAAGAATAAGAGTGGAACGTGGTAAACCCCACGAGCGAGAAACCTAAATTATGGTAAGGGAACTCCAATAGGAAATAAGAACTGATTTGGAGACTGGAAACAGTAGATAAATGTTTGTCACCCTCTATGGGTACAGAACATGGCTTATTAAATATTATTTTTTTTAGAATTGAGGTTATATGAAGGAAATAGGAGAAAAGCTTAAAGAGACTAGAGAAAGTATGGGAATATCCATTAACGAAGCTGCTGAAGATTTAAAGCTTAGACCTTCACAACTCCAAAATATTGAAGAAGGTAATCAAGAGGCTTTTAAAGATATTTTTTATTTAAAATATTTTATTCGTGATTATGCTAAATACTTGGGCCTTGATTATGAAGAAATTGTATCTGATTTCAATGAATTTGTTTTTGATTATACTTCTAAAATCTCATTAGAAGATATAAAAAAAGCAAGTAGACCAAAAGAAAAAAAGGATAAGCGAAAAATAATGTCTCCGTATACTATTGATAGAGATACACCTAAAAATATACCACTATCAATTGTTTATGGTATTATTATTTTAATGGTCTGTTTAATTATATATGCAATAGTCTTATTTTTAAATAATAAAAATACTGATGATGATAAGGGGATTAATAATAGAGAAGAAGTTTCATATGTTATAAGTGTAATAAGTAGGTGTGATATATATGATTAAAATGAACTTACCTAACAAATTAACAATGGTAAGAATTGTCCTAGCCATAGTAATAGTTATAGTACTATTATTTCCATTTGATATGACTGGACTCAATATGCCAACACTATTTATAAATGAAAAAATAGTAATTAATGTTAAATATCCTATAGCTGGTATTTTATTTATAATAGCTTCAGTAACTGATTTTTTTGATGGATATATAGCTAGAAAAAGAAATTTAGTAACAGATTTCGGTAAAATGATTGATGCTATAGCTGATAAAGTACTAGTAAATTCAATCTTAATTATTTTAGCTGCTACCGGTTTTATTCATCCAGTAATACCAGTTATAATTGTAATGCGAGATAGTGTTGTTAACTCTATAAAAATGGTAGCAGGAAGTAAAGGAAAAGTAGTGGCTGCTATTAAATCAGGTAAATTGAAAACGGCCTGTTTAATGGTTGGAATAGCTTTAACTTTATTTTATAATATGCCATTTGAATTTATTAATTTACGAGTTTCAGATTTTCTTTTATTTATAGCAGCTATATTATCATTAGTATCAGGAGTACAGTATTATACAATGAATAAGCATTTAATATTTGAAGATATGTAAAAGATAAATATATTTTGAAAAATATCTATCTTTTTTATTTTTTTTGGTATACATAGCATATAATAGTTAGTGGAAATTAATTATTTATGAAGGATTAAACAAATTTGAAACATTAATAATGATATTAGGTTTAAAATAGGCATAGTAAATTGTGGTGTTTTGATTAGACTATTAAAGTATATCTGTAATATAAATGAATAAATATTAGATAAAATAAATACTTGAAAATAAAAGCAATTTCAAGTATAATATCTATTAAAAATTTATTGCTATAATTTTTATATATTTAAATGAAAACAAATTATGTAATAGGCTATAAATATTAATTATTTATATAATATGGTTATAGTTTATTTTTTTATATTTTATTGTAATAAAATGAGGTATAGATTATGAATGAAGAAATAAAAATTTTATTAGATAAAGAATTAGAAAGTGCATTTACTGATGATAATTTTAAACTTTATATGCGTGAAATTAGTAAATATCCAATTTTGACTGTTGTTGAACAAAAAGAGTTGGGACGTCGATATAAAGAAGATGGAGATGTACAAGCTAAAAAACTTTTAATTAATTGTAATTTACGATTAGTTGTTAGTGTTGCAAAAAAATATTATTCTAGATTAAAACATTTTAATATATTAGATGTAATACAAGAAGGAAATTTAGGTCTTATGAGAGCAGTTGAAGATTTTGATTCCGAAAAAGGAGCATTTAGTACATATGCTATTCCTTGGATTAATCAATACATAACAAGAGCATTAGATAATAAGGAATCTGAGATTAGAGTTCCAGTTCAGATTAGAGTAGCTAAAACTAAATATGTTCGTTTAATAGAGCAGTATCAAAGTAGTAATAAGACTTTACCAGCTGATGAGGAAATTTGTCGCATTTTAAATATTAGTGATTATACATTATCTATGGTAAGAGATTATTTTAAACCAAAAACAGTTAGTATGAACACTTTTGTTGGTGATGATGGAAATGAGTTGGGTAATTTTATAGCTACTAAAAATAATGATTATGATAATGTTTTAAATAAGATAGCTGATGACAATTTATTAATTGTTTTAAAAGAGATATTAACACCACTCTATTATTTTGTTATTTATTATCGCTTTTTTAGTAAAGAACAAAAGACTTTAGATAATATTGGTTCTTATTTTAATATTACACGGGAAAGAGTAAGACAAATAGAAAGATCAGCTTTAAATAAAATTAAATTATATTTGGATAACAATAATATTAAATGTACTAAAATCTTAAATAAAATAAAACAAAGAGAAGGACATAATTTTAATAGGTTAAGAACAAAACCACTGTCTCCAATTGATATAATTAGGTACATTTATGTAAGAAATGATTTAACTATTTTAGAAGAAAATTTGTATTATTTAAGTTTGTTTGGAAAATATAATTATAAAAATAGTGAATATGCTAGTATTTTGGGTATAAATTTACAAGAATTACAACAGGTAATAAATTCTTTAAATAAAAAATTAATAAATAAGTTTGGTAATAAGACAGCATATAAAAACTTTAAAAAAAATATGATTAAAACTTATGGTAGTAAAATATTTAATATTGATA
This sequence comes from uncultured Bacilli bacterium, assembly GCA_947595045.1. Taxonomy (GTDB): domain Bacteria; phylum Bacillota_I; class Bacilli_A; order RF39; family UBA660; genus CANQEN01. The sequence continues at coordinate 5,668 of CANQEN010000038.1, forward strand.
TTAATAAAAAGGAAAAAATAATAAATTATAGGAGTTTAGAAGAAAAATTTTCTAAACTAAGATTAGAAGATATATTGAAAATAGTTCAAGATGTTAATTATAATTTAACTGCTAATGAAGAAAAACTTTTAAAAAAATATTTTGGTGTATGTGAAGTATATAGACTTAGTCCTAAAAGTATAGAGCAAAATATCAATGTATTAAAATTTAATTTTAAACATATTGATAGTTTATTACCTACTAAAAAACTATATACTGTATATCAAGAAACTAAGAGTGAATTTACTGAAGAACAACAATTATTTTTAGAAACATATATTTTTAATAAAAAAGATAAAAAAGAATTTAGAGAAATGTACCCTAATTCGATATTATATAATCAGAAATATAGTTTAGTTAATAGATTAGAAAAAAGTTATTATAATATATCAAAGTTTTTTGAAAATAATTTTACTAAAGAAAATTATTTAGAAGTAAAAGAAAAATATATACATTATTTTACAGATCAGAAAATTAAAATATTAGATTTATATTATGGAGTAAATTGCAAGCCTTGTACAATAATGGAGATAGCTGAAATACTTAATATGGATTATATAAAAGTCCATGGCTTATGTAGAAGTGCAAGAGACTCGGCAATCAACTTATTTAATGGAATAAAATTTAAATTAAATATAGATAAAAGTAAATATATTCCATATATACAAGATTATCATTATGGATTTACTCCTGAAGCCAAAAAGATTTTACAATTATATTTAATGGAAGATAAAGAATATGATGAAATTAAAGAAATTATTGGCTTAAATACTGTTAGAATATCTAATATAATTACTGAAGCTATTAGAAAAATAGATAATTATAGATTTGGTATAACAAAACCTCTTATTATTAGCAGGGATGAATTAAATGATGTTTTTGAATATTATAAAGATCAGATAAGTTTTATGGATCAAAAAATATTAACATTAAAGTATCTTGATTGTATGGATAATAAAGATATTGCATCTTTATTAAATTTATCATCAAAGCATGTAAAGGAGCATATCCACTATTTTAATACATTATACTGTAATTATAGAATTAGAAATGTAGATTTAACGGAAGAAGAAATAAAGTATGAGGTGAATCTACATATCAGTGAATCAATTTTATCTGATGAGGAAAAAGAATTTGCTAGTTATTATTATGGATTTAAAAATGAATATAATCTTACAGGTATAAAATTGGATATAAAACAGCTAAAAGAAAAAAAAGGCTATATTAATAAAGATAGTGTCTACTCATACTTATATAGATTAAAAGCAACATTAAAAGCACGAAAAATAGGAATTAAAAAACCTAAAGATTGTTATATATCGAGAGATATATTAAATCAAATATTAGATGATGTTCATTTACCAATAAGCGATAAAGAAAGAGAAATAATATGTCATCTATTTGAATTAAAGGGATTTAGATATATGACTATGGATGAAGTAGCAAAAAAATATAATGAAAATACAAGCAGTATTAAAAGAAGATATCAACGAGCAATTGTTAGTATTTTTAAATATCAAAATAAAGAGATAGACGGAAAAATAGATTATGAAGCAGATATTACTCCAATTTTAAAATATTTTGGAATTAGTGATCGAATGAAAATAGAGGATTATTATAAAAACAATTTAACTAATGAAGAAATGGCTAAAAAATATGGAGTTACAAAATATCAAATGTTTGGAATAACACTAAACTTAAAAAATAGTATATCTAATATATTAAATAATCCCAATGCCAAAAAATTTGATTTTGATTATTATTTAGAAGCAATTCATAATCCTGATTTGCCATTTTATGGCGATTTAGATATGGCCATTAAAATTTTTGATTTAAAATTTGGAATGGATGGTAATGAGAAAATGAGTATTCCAGAAATAAAAAGTAAACTGAATATTGATTTTGGGATAGCTACTATAGCGCATACTTTAAATAATTTAATGATTAGTGTTTGTAAACTTAAAGATGGTATTGTAAAAGAGAAAACATTTACTTATGATCAAATTTATACATATTATATGTATAATTACAATAATATACCATATTATTGTAGACATTATTATCAAAGATATTTTAAAAAAATAGAAAATAATAAATTGATAAGTGGGTCTAGAGCACGATTATCATATTTCATTATAGATGATTTAATAAAGGCAACATATCCAGATGCTTTTATATTAAATAAAGCGACAAGGGAAGAAGTTTTAGAAATATTAAAGAAATATGGTAATCAACTAAGTAACAGAGTTAGAACTGAATTAATGAGAAGATTTGATATTAGTGAAAGACAATTTATGACTGGTAAAGAGATTAATCATGTATTTAGAATTTTGTCTACTTTGGATACTAAGATAAAAGCATTAGAAGTTGATTCTGTAGTACCAATTAAGGTAAAAAAAAATAGTATGTATTAGTGTCAGTAACTACTAATATATATTATTCATAGCAGGTTAAATCCTGCTTTTTTCTTTAATTTATGATATACTCATTTATGGATAGGAGTTCAATATGGATAGATTAAAGAAACCAGAGTTACTAGCACCAGCTGGTAATTGGGATAGCTTAGTAGCTGCTATAGAAGCTGGATGTGACGCTCTGTACTTATCTGGGACATTATATGGAGCTAGAAGTTATGCTGGTAATTTCACAAAGGAAGAACTAGTTAAGGCCATTGATTATGCTCATTTATATGGAGTTAAAGTATATGTAACTACTAATATTGTTATTTATGAGGCAGAAGTTAAAAATTTTATGAAATATATTGATTTTCTATGTAAAAATAGAGTAGATGCTATTATTGTTCAAGATTTAGGTATGATGGATTTAATTAGACAAAAATATCCTAACTTAGAGATTCATGCTTCAACGCAAATGCACATTCATAACGTAGAGGCAGTACAGTTAATGGAACAGCTACATATTAATAGAGTAGTATTAGCTAGAGAAACATCTATATCACTAGTAAAAGAAATAAAGGAAAAAACTAATATGCCTATTGAAATATTTTGTCATGGGGCTTTATGTATTAGCTATTCCGGTCAGTGCTTAATGAGTAGTTTAATTGGTGGTAGAAGTGGTAATAGAGGTACATGTGCACAGAGTTGTCGTCAAAGATATACCTTAGAAAGTGATAATAAAAAGATTAAAAATGGCTATTTACTTAGTACTAAAGATTTGAATACTCTAAATTATATACCAGAATTAATAGAGGCTGGTATCGATAGTCTAAAGATAGAAGGAAGAATGAAAAGACCAGAATATGTCTATTTAGTAGTTAGTATTTATCGAATGTTTATTGATGAATATATTAGTAATCAAAAAATACCTGATATAAAGCCTTATTTATATGAATTAGAGAAAATATTTAATAGAAAATTTACGAAAGGATTTTTATTTAGTGAGGATAATAATAAATTAATTAATAGTTATCGACCAAATCATATAGGCACTCCTTTAGGACAAGTACTTGGTTATCATAATAACCAAGTTAAAATTAAATTAATTGACTCACTTAATATTAATGATGGAATCCGTTTTCTAATTGATGATGGTGATGATATAGGTTTTATTGTAACTAAAATGTATAAAAATAATAAATCAGTTAAACAGGCTAAAAAAGCCGATATTATTGAAATACCATATAAAAATAATATTAGTAATAAAGTAAAAGTAGTTAAAACAACTGATTATGAACAAATAGAGATGATAAAACGTGATATTAATAGTCATAAGAGGAAGATATCTATTGATGTATATTTAGAAGGATTTATTGATAAACCAGTTAAATTGACTATATGTGATTTAGATAATAAAGAAATAGTTATATATAGCGATTATATTATTAAATCAAGTATTAATAGTAGTATTAGTGAAGATAGTATTAAAAAACATATCAATCATTTAGGGAATACTCCTTATCAGATTAATTCGTTTAATATTAAGATAGATTCTAATATATTTATTCCTGTTAAAGTATTAAATGATATTAGGAGAGCTGCTATTAATAAATTAACTGAAGATAGATTAAAGGTTAACTCAAATGTTTTAATTAGTACGTATAATCTTACATTGCCTAATTATCCAATAGAACAGAATAAAACTATTTTAATTCATAGTATCGATGATTATAATAAAATAAAAGATAAAGCATTTAGTGATATTTATATTGATGATATAGATACTTTTAAAAAAATAAATGATAATCATAAAGTATTAAAACTTGATAGAGTTATTGAACATCATCTACCATATTATAATGAAAAAATATTAATAGGAGAATTAGGCAGTATTAAACTAAGTAATAATGTTATAACTGATTTTTCTTTTAATGTAACTAATTCCTATACTGTAGCTTTTCTTCATTCTTTAGGTGTAAAAAAAATAACCCTATCATATGAAATGAATGACTATCAAATAAAAAAATTAATTGATAATTATCACTTTAGATATCAAAAACACCCTAATTTAGAATTAATAGTTGACTCCATACCAGAAGTAATGGTATCTAAATATAAGTTAGTTACTAATAATGGTTATAATAATTGGTTAATAGACCGTTTTAATAATAAATATAAAATAAATATTCATAATAATCTTATGTATATTAAACATTATAAAAGATTAAAAAGAGATAATCCAAATCACTATTTTGAAATGGGAATAAATAATATTAGGTATGAACTATAATTACTTATTATTGACTAATTTTTTAGCATATAATAAAATGTATAAGTAAGGAGCTGATATCATGTTTTGTGGAGAATGTGGTGTGAAATTAAAAGAAGGGGCAAAATTTTGTCCAAAATGTGGAGCACCTACTAAATTAGATAATGAATCTATTAGTGACGAGGAAATATTGGAGAACAAGATAACTAATGAATCAGAAATAAAAGTAGCTAACACAGAAGTAGTTGAAGAGAATGTCAATAAAGAGAAATCAGTAGAAGATGTGATTGTAGAGAAAATAAACACAAATGAAAATATAAGTCATGATAGATCAAACGTATCTACTAAAAAAAGTAAGAAAGGCTTAATAGGGATTATCTTAGTATTTATTATATTAATAGCTATTGTTAGTATATTTATAATCAAATATTTAGATCAAGAAGAACCAATTGATGAAGTATGGGGTCAAAAATACTATGTTTATTTAAAAGGTATTAAAAATGATAATAAAAAGAAAGAAGCTGGGCTACCAGAAAAATTAGATGATGCTAAAATTGGTTTTCATCAAATAACAGGGCAAAAAAATCCAATTATGGTTATAACATATGAACAAAATGATGATACTTATTCTAATGTATATTATATAGAAGAAGAAAAAGTAAATGTATTAGTATATAATGAACCAACTGATATTGAATTTTTATATAATATAGAGGAAAAAGAATATAATTATTATGTTCACTTTGATAATGATACAGTAAATGAATATACTAAATTAGAGAGTCAATTAAATGATTCAACAAATAATAATGATACATATACTTTTGATAAACAAAATGATAATTTTGATAATACATTTATAGATCCAGATATAGAGGAGCGATATATTCAATATGATGATGATTTAAGTAATAAAGAACTTAAAGATTTAATAGAAAATGGTATTGAGGAATATAAAGAAACAGATCAATTAATTACTGATAAAGTTAAAGATAATGTAGAGAATCAATTATCTAGATTAGAAGAAAAAAAGAAAACAGAGATTACTACTAATAATTTACATGAACAATTGGGTGAACACATTAAATGGTTTATTGGAGCATATTTAGGAACTGTTTATGGTTGGCCAGAAGTATTTGAATATAAAGAAGTTAATATTGATATTCCTGGTAATGATTTATATAAAGATATGATGAAATATGAATTAGTAGGACTTACTAGTATTGAACAGTTAAAGAATGATTTAGCTAAATATGTTGATAAAAACAAATTTAGTGATTTACCAACATTAGATGAATTAGATTCTGATACTCTTGGTAATAATTTAATTGAATATAATGGTAAAGTTTATTGGTTATCAGGGGGAGTAGGATGTGGTCCTTATTTTAAAGATGATTACCAATTAATTAGTTCCGAAAATGGTATTACTAAAGTATTGATTAAAGAATATGATTGTTTAATGGATGGTGTAATGGAAAATATAACTCTTACTTTTACTTATAATAAAGATATTAAAGGTTATTTAATTACTGATTGGAATGTTGATAGTAATTATTAGAGATAAAGAAAAAAGATTAATTTTGAACTTGTCAATAAAAAGTAGACAATAAAAAGATATTTATTTAAACCCTAATTGAGTTCTATACTCAATTGGGG
>CANQEN010000039.1 GCA_947595045.1 uncultured Bacilli bacterium
AGATATAGAGGTGCAAATCCTGATAATTATGTAACATTCAATGGAGAGCCATGGCGAATAATAGGAATAATAGATGGCAAAGTAAAATTGATAAGAGATGAATCAATAGGAAACTATTCATGGGACAGCTCAGCTAATGAAATAAATAATGGTTATGGAATAAATGAATGGAGTCAAGCCGATTTGATGAAATTATTAAACCCAGGATATGAGAATGAAAAATTGGAAGATGGTTCAGTAACAGGAAGTTTATATTGGAATAATGGAAATGGTAAGTGTTATAATGGATGGAAAAATAGCACAATAGACTGTAGTTTTGATGGACAAAATGGAAATTCAAAAGGCTTAAGTGAAGAAGCCAAGAGTATGATAGAGAAGAGTACGTGGTATCTAGGAGGATCTGTTGGGAATCTAATGGAGGAAATTACTTTGTCAAATATTTTAAAATTAATGGATGTGGAGAGAGGAAATGAAGTAATAGAATCAACAAAAGACCAAGTTTTAAGAACAACAAAATGGAGAGGATACGTAGGCTTAATGTATCCAAGTGACTATGCGCAAGCAACAAATAGTGAAAGTTGTTATAAAAATTTATATGATTGGGATGAGAATGAAGCATGTACAAGTAACAATTGGATATATAAAGACAATTATGCTCAATGGACAATGTCTCCGATTTCGAGCAGCGCCAATCATGCGTGGATGTTCGGCGGCTGTGTGAGCAACATCGATTTGGACAGTGCTAACGGCGCTCGCCCAGTTGTAAATTTAAAATCCAGTATAAAAGTTAAAAGTGGAGATGGAAAATCTGGATCTGTATATGAACTTGGATAGAAAACTATGTGTCTTAGGCGAGGACTCTCCTGGGCACTTGCTTGATAAATAATAAATTTAGTAATTACAATATTTGTTGTGATTATAGGGTATGTTTCAGAAAGTCTCCTCGTTCGGATAATGCTAACAATGTGTGGAATGTAAATAGTAGTGCTAATGTGAACAACAACGATGCGAATAATGCGGTAGTGTGCGTCCAACCCTTTAAAAATGCAGGTTATTAGGTTGGATATAGGGCTTAGTAATTAGAATTATAAAGGACAGAACTTATCCTTAGCTATATAACTAAAAGTGAAAATACAGATGGAGAGATTACATATTTTCCTGTAAATTGTATTAAGGATTTAAGGACTAGTAAAGACTTAAATGTTTTTACTAGCTTTTTTGTGTGGTATGAATGAAAAAATGAATATAAGAAAAATAGGAAAGATTGATGAGAAGAAAACATTTAGAAGACTAATTAGAGAGTTTAAGTAAGAAAGAAGTAAAAGAATTGTATAAAATAGTAGATGATTATATAAGTGCAAGAAAAATTTGTAATAGCTAGAGAAATAAAAAGGAAAGAAAGGAATTTTAGCTAATAATATAGTAGGAGGTACAAATGATAGAAGCAAAAGAAAAAAACATTTATTAGTTTAAAATTCGATTTAATGTTTAAAAGAGTATTTGGAGATAATAAAGATAAAAAACCAATAAAAAAATTACTAAAAGAGATATTAAATATAACTCCCAAGGAAGTAACAATATTAAATAGTGAAATAATAAATAGACCATATCAAGATAAAAGAGTATATGTTGATTTAATGGTAGAGTTAGAAGATAAGACTAAAATAGGGGTAGAGATAAATACAGATGTAAATCAAGATATAATAAATAGAAATTTATATTACCTATGTAAAAATATAGGCGCAGATTTAAAACCAAAACAACATTATAATGAATTAGCTAAACATATTCAAATAAATTTTGATTATGAAGGTAAACATAGTAAACCAATAATGAATTATAAATTGATAAATATGGATACTTCAGAAATATTGACTGATATGATAGAAGTAATAAAAATAGATGTGGCATATTATATAAAGATGTGTTACAATAATGATACAGAAGATTTAGATAGTTTAACAAAATTTATAGGGTTATTTGGAGTAAGTAGTAAAGAAGATGCTAGAGAGTTATGTGAGGGTGATAAGATTATGGAGGATATATATAATAAAATGGAAGAGTATAATGAAGATAAAGAAGTAATAGGAGCATATGATTATGAATGGCATTAAAAAGAATTAGCTAGAATTAGAAGTGAAAGGGCTATTAAGGATAGTTTTGAACAAGGAATTGAACAAGGAATAGAGCAAACTAATATAGAAGTAGCTAAAAAGATGCTAAGAGAAAGGATAGATAAAGAGGTAATTGCTAAAATAACAGGATTAACTATAGATGAAATAGAAAAATTAAATTAGGAATATTTTATTGGATTCTATCTGTTTACTGAGATAATATATATTAAGATAAAAAGCTTGAAGCAAGGGAAATAACTATAGAGATAAATTATTGATATAGGGTGGAAATTAATTTATTAAATGTGGTATATTATCCATGTTCCATAATTGTAAATAGGTTATATTATAAAAAAATAAACACATAAATTTTAAAATTTATGTGTTTTGTTAAATTATTGGATAAATTTTATTTGTCTTATATAGGTACTTATAATTAAACTAATAATAAAGTATTATCTTAATTATTAGTTTATAAAGTATATAATATTTGATCTTCAAATATTATGGCAGGTTTTCTTCGCTCCTTTATTTTATTAAAAATAAATTGAATAATAATAATTGATAACCAAATAACCCAAATACCAATACTAAATTCAACAATAACTAATAAATTAACATCTTGATAAATAGCAATATCTTCATATATATTAATATCACTTAAATAAATTATTTCTAAAACAATAGTAAATAGGAAATTAAAAAGGCAAAAAAAGATGATATGTAACCATTTAAAGAAATTAGAAAACAATTGTTTTTTTAAACTAATAATGAGACTAATATTAGTGCATATAATAATTATTATATATATAGCGAAGTTAGGAAAATATATAAATGTTAATATTTTCTCCAATAAATAATCGATAAAAGTAAAAATTAATTTATAATATTTAAGAATAATAATAGTTAAAATAATGGTGTAAACAATAATCAATAATTTCTTTTTTTTATTATTATCTTTGCGTAAATTAATTAAAAGTAATACAATTAATAGTAAAGAAAAAATAATTAAAGTGATACAAAAAGTAGAAGAAAAAATAAGATCTAATGCTATTTTTATTTTTTGATTTAAAGTTAGTGGTATCATATAGACTCCTTTAATATGCTTCTTCTGATTTTATTTCACCAATATAAATAGTTTGTGTAAAATCATCATTATTAGTACAAGTAACTAATGTAATTGTTTTTTTCTGATAATTACGATGGATAGTTATATAGCCGGTTTTAGGCTCTTTATATATATTAGTAATGGTATAAGTATATTTAATATTTTGATAATAGACTTCAATAATATCATTAATATTTAATTTATATAGTTTATCAAAATAACATACAGTACAGTTTCCTGAATGAGCAGCTAAAATAAAATTCCCTTTATCAATATTGGGCATATTAGATTTGTTAATAATAGTTATATTATAATGAACATTGTTATATTTAGAATTAGGGTCAACAAAGCCTTTTTCTAAATTAATTTCAGGAATTTTAATTTTTCCTATATAATAAGATTTATTTTTTATAGGTTTAGTGTTAGTATTATTATTTTTTGATGTATTAAGAGGCTCTTTATTTGAATTATTTGTATCTATATTAGAATCATTATTATCATAGTCATCACTACTATTACTATCATTATTATTTTCTATATTATCTTCTTTTAACTCTTCATTTGATTCAATATGACTTGGTATCTCTTCTTCATATAATAAAAGATTTATATTATTATATATTTTCTCTTTCTTGTTCTGAAGATATTGATATGATAAAAAATATAAACTAATAATAAATAGTATGATTATTAGCGTTAATATTAAATTTTTATGTTTCTTTTTGTTTAACATATAAATATGCCAATACAATACCTGCTATAAGCGCTAATGAACCAGCTAAGTAGAAAAATATGGAAGCTTTGCTACCTGTGTTAGGTACTTCTATTTTTTCAATATTATTCATAATCACTTCAGTTGTTTTACCATTATCTAATACTTCAAAATCAACTACTTCATCAGCTTTTTCATAACCATCAGGAGCTTTAGTTTCCTTTAGTTTATATTTACCAATCTTTAATCCTTCGATAATATGCTCTTTACCATTAGAATCCCATTCTTCTATAACTTTATTATTCATATCTAATACTTGCAGATGAGCTCCAGATATTTCTTCCCCCGAAGCAATATCTAATTTACTAATTATAGTAGTAGTTATATTATTATTTTCATATACTGTTTTGCTATCACCAATACCTAGATTAATAGTTGTTACTTTCTTTTTAGTATAATAACCATCAGGGGCTTTAGTTTCTTTTAAATAATAAGTACCAGGTACCAAGTTATTAATTTCATGAGGTTCATTAGATGATATCCAAGTATCAATTGCATCACCACTTAATTCTTTATTATTATATAAAGCTAGGTGAGCACCACTTAATGGTTCTCCCGAAGCAATATCTCTTTTTATAATAATTAAATTAGCTGTTTGATTTACACCCATTAGAGTGGCTGTATCAGTTAGTGTAGTAGTATCACTACCTAAAATAGAATATGTTAGTGATTGATATTTATCAGGTTTACTAGCATCATATTGATATGCATGATAATTAGTAAGAGTAGTTGAGATTTTGACTGTAATATTTGCGTTATCATTCATTTTATCTATAGGTACTTTAACATAAAAAGGGTCTTCTGCTGAAAAGGTTGTTTTATTGTTACCTTGACTATCAACAATACTAGCACTTGCATCATTAGTTAGAAAAGATGCAGTATATGATTTAATATTAGCAGAGTATGATACATATATTGGTGATGATATATAATAACCTTTTTCTTCATTTAATTGAATTCTAGTATCGAATTTTGATATTTTAAAATGATTTATAATATTATTAGCTTCTTTAGCACCACTTACTAATTTATTAATACCATTAATAATATCGGCATCACCATTATTGGTATTAAAATTAGATTTTAATTTAGCTGGTAGATTACCATCAGTATTATCATCAAGCCCATTTAAATAATCGACAAACCACCAATAGGCTATTTGTGTAATATAATAATCCTTATCCTTATCACCTGTAATATTTTTGGCAGGAAATCCATTTTGGGCTAGATAAACATATCCTTGAGGAATTAATTCTGCACCTCTAGTTACTGTTTGCCCGTTTGGTGCTTCTACATGATATGTTAAACAATATAAGTAATCCCCCTTATCTGATAATTTGGAAGAAAAACTAGGCATATTTTTTAGTAATGTATATCCTTCGTAGAAATGATATTCTGATGATACATTGATACTATTTGGTGATTCAGTAGCACTTAAATTGATAAATGGTGTAAATAAATACATAATAATTAATATAAATATTGTTAATTTTTTTAAAACTGACATATATACCTCCTTATATAAATATAAAAACTATTATTAGTTTGTCCAATATATAAAATTTATACTAGGTTTAATTTGACAAATGACATTTTTATGGTATAATATGCAATTGAAATGAGGTGGAAAATGAAAAAAACAAAAGCAGCATTATTATTAACAGCTAGTATGTTAAGTGCGATGGTAACAGGTTGTGGTAAAGATAAACCAGAAGAAAAAGAATTTTATTATTATGAAGATATGCTAAATAAAAATAGTGGATTTGAAAATTATAAATTAATGATGGATTACTTAAATATTCCACAAGAAATATTAGATAAAGAAGAAATAAATTCACTATTAAAACATATAATACCTTATTTTGTAAATCATGAAATTTCTGGGGTGCATTTTTCTAACGAGGTATCAGTAAATGATAATGGTCAAAAAACTACTAATGGTTGTTTGGTATCATTTAAAAATTCTGATGAAGATATTTCAATAGAATATAAAAATAATATTTATGAAAAAAATATAGATATATCTTTTCTTCAATTTAATCGAGATCCTAATGAGATTAATTTGGCTGAACGATATGAATACACATTTGATGAAAATAATGAATTAAATGGTACATCTTATAGTTATAACAACGAAGAAAGTTATTATGATTATAGTTTGGATACTAAATTGGATAATAATGAATATAATGTATCACAATATTTAGATTATGTTATTGATGAAGATTATCCGTTGTCTCCAGAGTTAAGAATGAGTTTAGAAAGTGGATCGCAAGATAAATATGTTTTAAAATTTAAATATCTAGGACTATATGCATTTGAGACAGTTTCAGAGGAAGAACAAGAAATAAACATAACTAAGGCAGAATACGATGTATTAGATAATATATTGGCAGATAGTTTAATTAAAGCTAAAAGTAATAGCAATTATAATTTTGCAACTTTTGCAACCGAAAATGAAAGTATTTTAAAAGAATATATAAATAGAATTAATGATATAGGTGTGAGAAATAAAATTTTAGATGATTTACACTATGAAAAAGATAATATTAAAATAATTAAATAGTGACTGGTAGTGATTGATATGACTATCAGTTTTTACTTGTTATTACTAAGCAATAAATAAAAAAGGCACAAATAAATAAGAATATGCTTTTACTTTTTCAGGTAAGTTAGAATTGATATTTGCTAAAAATTCTTTTTTTTGATTGTTGACAATTATTATAAATAGGCATATAATGAAATAGTTAGTTACCTAACAATTGGAGGTTTCTGTAATGAACTATAAATTGGGTAGAGAAATAAAGCAAATTGATAACTTAATTACCCGTTCAATGATAGCAACTTTAAAACATAAAGGCATTAATTTAACTCCTGTTCAATATTGGGTTCTGGTATATCTATATAAAAATAAAGGGACTGTTGATCAAAAAGAAATAGAGACTTTATTAGCTATTAGAAGATCAACTACAACAGGAATTTTACAAATAATGGAAAAAAATGATTTAATAAAGAGAATGGGCAATAGTGGTGATGCTAGGAAATTACAAATTATGTTAACTGATAAGGCTAATGATATTATAAAAGTAGGTTTTAATTGTATAAATGATTTTGAGATACAGTTACAGAACAATATTTCTATACAAGAGTTAGAAGTCTTTTTTTCTGTCCTTAGTGTAATTAAACAAAATTTAGAGAATATAGAGAAGAGAGGATTTGATTTATGATTAAACTATTAAAAGAAATGAGTCGTAAAGATTTAATAATAGTATTATTATGTTTTATTTTTATGTTATTTCAAGTATGGTTAGAGCTTAAAATACCAGATTATATGAGTTCTATTACTCAGTTAATTCAAGCTGAAGATAGTCATATGAGTGATATTTTAATTAAAGGTGGATACATGATGTTATGTGCTTTAGGCAGTTTAATATCAGCTGTTATAGTTGGATATTGGGCAGCTGGATTATCTGCTAATTTTTCTTTTAAGATTAGACATAAAATATTTAATAAAGTATCGGCCTTTAGTATGGAAGAAATGAAAAAATTTTCTACTAGTAGTTTAATAACTAGAACTACTAATGATGTAACGCAAATTGAAATGTTAATTGGTATGGGATTGCAGATGATGATGAGAGCACCTATTATGGCTATTTGGGCTATTACTAAGATATTAGATAAAAGTATTGAGTGGAGCGCTTTAACTGGAGCTGGTGTTATTTTATTATTAGTAACTATAGGTAGTGTTATGATTGTTGTTTTACCACGGTTTGAGAAAGTACAAAAATTAATTGATCGTATTAATGGCGTAACTCGTGAAAATTTGACTGGTATTAGGGTAATTAGGGCTTTTAATGCTGAAGATTATCAAGAGAAGCGTTTTGAAAAAGTTAATAGTGATTTGACTAATATGCAATTATTTAATCAGCGTATGTTTGCTATTTTAAATCCTGTTATGAATATTGTAATGCATTTTTTAACACTTGGTATATATTTTATTGGGGCTTATTTAATAGAAAAAGCAATGATGGGTGATAAAATTGTTATTTTTAGTAATATGGTTGTATTTACTAGTTATGGTATGCAGGTTATTATGTCATTTTTAATGCTAGCAATGATTTTTATGTTATTACCAAGAGCTCAAATATCAGCTAAGAGAATTAATGAAGTATTAGATGAGTCTATTTCTATTACTGATGGTGATTTCAATGGTAAGACTAAAGAAATAGGAACAGTTGAGTTTAATAACGTTTCATTTAAATATCCTGATGCTGATGAATACTTGTTAAAAAATATCTCTTTTAAAGTAAAAAAGGGTGAAACAGTTGCTTTTATAGGTTCTACTGGTAGTGGTAAATCTAGTTTAATTAATTTAGTACCACGTTTTTATGATGTAACTGATGGTGAAGTATTAGTGGATGGAGTTAATGTAAAAGATTATACATTGGAAGCTTTACATAATAAAATAGGTTATATTCCTCAGAAAGCAGTAATGTTCACTGGTACAGTAAGTGAAAATGTAGCTTATGGTGATAATGGGCGAAATAAACCTAATTTGAAAAAAATAAAGGAAGCTATTGATGTAGCTCAGGGTACAGATTTTGTGACTCAAATGGAAAATCAATATGATTCTCATATAGCTAGAGGAGGTACTAATATATCTGGAGGTCAAAAACAGAGATTAGCAATAGCGAGGGCTATTGCTCGTGATCCAGAAATCTATATTTTTGATGATTCTTTTTCAGCTCTTGACTATAAAACAGATGCTACTCTTAGATCAGAACTAAAAAAATATACTAAATCTGCTACTAGTTTAATAGTGGCTCAACGGATAGGAACTATTATTAATGCTGATCAGATTATTGTATTGGATAAAGGTGAATGTGTAGGGCAAGGGACTCATGAGGAATTATTGAAAAATTGTGATATATATAAGGAAATAGCTTTATCACAATTATCAAAGGAGGAATTGGAAAATGCCTAGACCAAGAGGAAGAGGAGTTCCAGAGAAATCAAAAAATTTTAAAGGGACAATGATCAGGTTATTCCATCATTTAAAAAATTTTCATGGATTATTATATATATCAGTTATTTTGGCAATAGTTAGTGCTATTTTAGCTCTTGTTAGCCCTAATAAACTATCGGATTTAACCGATATTATAACTGATGGAATAAAACCTAATATTAATGAAAAAGTTATTAGTGATATTATGCAAAATCCTGATATACCAGCAGAAGATAAAATGGAATTTTCTAAAATACTGAGTGAATTTACTGATACTAATGATACAAATGCTATTATTAGTAAACTAGATAAATTACCAAGTAGTATTTATAATGTTATTAAACCTAGTATTGATATGGGTAAAGTTAAAAAAGTAGCTCTTTTATTAACTAGTTTATATTTAATTAGTACTATTTTTAGTTATGTTCAAGCTCTTTTAATGACTAATGTATCTAATAATTTTGCTAAAAATTTGAGAAGCCAAATTAGTAATAAAATAAATCTTTTACCACTTAAATATTTTGATAATCATGAAACAGGAAATGTTTTATCTAGGGTTACTAATGATGTAGATACTATTGCTCAAGGTATGAATCAAAGTTTATCAACTTTAGTTAGTAGTATAACACTATTTTTAGGATCAATAATTATGATGTTTATTACTAATTGGGTGATGGCTATAACAGCTATAGTAGCTAGTTTTATGGGATTTTGTTTTATGGGAATTATATTATCTAAATCACAGAAATATTTTTCCCAACGTCAAAAAGAATTAGGTAGTTTAAATGGATATATTGAAGAAATGTATTCAGGCCATAATGTTGTTAAAGCATATAATGGTGATAAGGAAGCTAGTAATGTTTTTAGCACTTTAAATAATAAGTTATATATTTGTAATCGAAAAAGTCAATTTTTATCAGGATTAATGCCACCAATTATGGGTTTTATTGGTAATTTAGGTTATGTAGCAGTTTGTATTGTAGGGGCTTTATTAGTTATGAATGATATGATATCATTTGGTGTTATTGTAGCGTTTATGATTTATATTCGTTTATTTACTAATCCTTTATCACAAATAGCTCAAGCTATGACTAATTTACAATCAGTGGCAGCAGCTAGTGAACGTGTTTTTGAGTTTATCGATGAAGAAGAAATGACTAATGAATCAATCTTAACTACTTATTTAGATAAAAATACTGTTAAGGGTGATATTGAATTTAGAAATGTTAAATTTGGTTATAATTCTAATAAAATGGTTATTAAAAATTTTAGTGTTAAAGCTAAAGCTGGAGAAAAAATAGCTATAGTAGGTCCAACTGGTGCAGGAAAAACAACTATGGTTAATTTATTAATGAAGTTTTATGAAATAAATGATGGTGATATTTTAATAGATGGAATATCTACTAAAGAATTAACTAGAGATAATATTCATGATTTATTTGTTATGGTATTACAAGATACATGGTTATTTGATGGAACAATTAGAGAAAACATTGCTTTTAATAAGGAAAATGTTTCAGATGAGAGAATTTGGGATGTTTGTAAAACAGTTGGCATAGATCATTTTATTAAAACATTACCAGGTGGACTAGATGCTCAATTATCTGATAATGATTCGGTTAGTCAAGGACAAAAACAATTGTTGACTATAGCTCGTGGTATGATCGAGAATGCTCCATTTTTAATATTAGATGAAGCGACAAGTAATGTAGATACAAGAACAGAGGAATTAGTACAAAAAGCTATGGATAAATTAACTAAAGGTCGTACTTCATTTATAATAGCCCATCGTCTATCTACTATTAAAAATGCCGATTTAATATTAGTTATGAATGATGGTAATATTATAGAGCAAGGAACTCACGAAGACCTGTTAGTTAAAAATGGTTTTTATGCCGAATTATATAATTCTCAATTTCAAAATAGTTAAAGTAAGTATAATTAGCAAAAAGAATACTTGCTTTTTTTTTTTTTGATATAGTAATAATATAGAATGGAGGAAGTAAATATATGAAAAAGGAAAATACAGGATTTACATTAATAGAGTTACTAGCTGTAATAGTAATATTAGCGATAATAGCCTTAATAGTAACGCCAATAATATTAAACATCATAAGTGAGGCACGAGATAAGTCAAATCAAAGAAGTGTAGAGGGATTAGAACATGCAATAGAGACAACAGTAGGATTAATCATGCTAGATGATAATTATAGTGGAGGAGATATCATCTGTAAGAATGAAAAGTATATGTCATCTGCAGAATTAACATTAACA
>CANQEN010000040.1 GCA_947595045.1 uncultured Bacilli bacterium
TATTCAATTTATCAAAATTACAATTAAAAAAGTAGCATATTCATTTTGAATATACCACTTTGTCAACAACCTGAAATAGCATAGCTTAAGCTATGCTATTTTATGCTCTTGAAGCATAGGAACCATCTTTAGTATATACTACTATAACCTCATCCTGTTCTATAAATAATGGTACTCTAACATTAAGTCCTGTTTCTAATATAGCATCTTTAGTAGCATTATTTGTGGTATTTCCTTTAACAGCTGGCTCTGTTTGAATTACTTTTAATTCTACTTTTTCTGGTAAGATAATACCTAATAGTTCACCTTGATAAAAAGATACTAATACATCTAATCCTTCTTTTAAATATGCCGTATCATTTCCTAATTGTTCTTTAGTTAATTCTATTTGTTCATATGTCTCCATATTCATAAAGTGATATGAATCTCCATTAGCATATAAAAATTGCATACCCGTTTTTTCAATAATAGCTTTTTCTACTTTAACACCGGAATTAAATCTTTTTTCAACAATAGCTCCCGTTCTTAGATTTTTTAATTTTACTTGTACAAAGGCTGCCCCTTTACCTGGTTTTACATGTGAAAATTCAAGCACAGTATAAATATTATCCTCAAATAGAATAGTCATACCATTTTTAATGTCATTTACATTTATCATTTATATACTCCTCTCTTTAGTAAAAAATAAGGACTATCCTTATTTTTATTACACAATTCTTCTAAACAAGTTAGATGGAAGAAAAGATATTATTTTTGCTCTTTATGTGGTGTAGATTGTCTACATTTTGGACAAAATTTATTTAATTCTAAACGTTCTGGAGTGTTTCTTTTATTTTTTTCTGTCCGTTTACTTTCATTTCCACAAACAGTACATTTAAGAGTTATTCTTTGTCTTGCTTCTCCTTTTTTTGCCATACTCTTTCCTCCTTCTTTTTACGCACATATATTATAACAGATTATCTATAAATTTCAAAGTATTTTTGTGAAACTTTTTGTGATATTCGGCTATTTACTTTAGTCATTTGGTTATATTCTACATATCCTGGTGCGATATTAGGTGATAAAACAGTAAATGCTACTTCTGGATTATCATATGGAGCATAAGCTACTAAATTAGCTGTTATAGTCTCTGTATCTACTTTATGATCACCATCAGTATCCAAAAAGCTTTGCGCTGTTCCCGTCTTTCCTGCTGGCTTATATTCAGTAGATATATATCCAGAACCAGTTCCTCCAGGAGCTAAAACCATTTTAAAGCCTTCTTTAACCCTATTTAAATAGATATCATCAGTATTTAGTTTATTTAATACAACAGGAGTCGTTGAATAAATTAAATCTTGTAGTCCTTCTTTTGATGGAGCATATACTTCTTTTAATAAATATGGTTTCATACGATATCCACCATTAGCTATAGTACCAATATATTGGGATAATTGAATCGGTGTATAATTATCATATTGGCCAATAGCAAAGTCTAATAGTAACCCTGATACTCTACTAACTCCTTGAACACCGATAGATTCATTTGGTAAATCAATTTCTGTTTTAACTCCTAATCCAAATTCTGCAAAAATATTACGATATGTATCAAAAGCAGTCTCATCAATTACTAATGGTTCATCATATCGGTATGTAGCGCCACCGACTTTCATAGCTGTGTGGAATTGGTATGTATTTGATGAATATTTTAGTGCTTCTAAGTCATTAATGTTACCATGAATACTAAATGAACATTTTAATGGTGTAGCTGCTATTTTTACACAGGCATCGTTACGTACCTCTCCTATCTTTAAAGCACCAGTATTATAACCTACTATATGCGACGCTCCCTTTATAGCTGAACCCGGAGTCACAGATACATTGATAACACCTGGCGTATAGTCATATACTTTATATTCACCATCTTCTAATACCACTTGTTTTCCAGCCATAGCTAATACTTCTCCTGTATTAGGATTAGTAATAACAACAAAGCTAGAATCAAAATAATCAGTATATGGTTCATTCTTAGTTGCTAGTAATTCTTCTGTTAAGATTTGTTCAACAGCCTCTTGCAAATTTATATCAATAGTTAGAACAATATCATTACCTCTAGTTCCCTCTTCCAATAATTTATATTCCCCTGTATCTAATACTTCATATTTGTTTTTAGTACCTCTAAGTAGTGTTTCATATTGTTTTTCTATATAACTAGTTCCAACTCTATCTGTTAAATCATATCCAATAGCTAAATAGTAATCTTTTAATTCTGCAGGTAGTCCACTTTCACTAGTAGATACACTACCTAAAATAGATTTAAAAGTACTTCCATATGGATAACTTCTCTCCCAATTTACTTTAGTATTAAACCCTGGTAATTGTGATAAATTAGATGCTATTAGTGCATACTCTTCATCAGTAACATCCTCACTCTTAATAACTTTCTCAGCATATGAATAACCATGATTCATTAAATAATATATATATGCTGCCTCTCTATCTAATTCATTATATTGAGCTAATTCTTCATCTGTAATTCGTTCTAATTTTAAAGATTCAATATCACTAGCTGTTAATTTTCTCTCCTCTAATTTTTTCCATTCACTACCTTTAATTTTATTAGTTGATTCAGTAGGATGATTTTTCATCCAAAAATATCGTAAGTCGTAATTATTTAAGTTTGAATAATCGACATCAATTAATTCAGCTACTTTATAAGCCATAGTAATTTCTTCATTAGAAGTTATACCTGTTTTCTTTTTATATATAATTGTATTTACCCCAACATTATCTACTAATAAATTTCCATTTCTATCATATATTCTACCTCTTGGAGCTGAATCTCCCTCTATTATATTTTGAGTTAATTCTGCTAATTTGTTAGTGTAATATGTATTTCTATATATTTGAACATAAGCTAATCCTACTATTAGTACAGTCATTAGTATGCATATAATAATAGCAACTATTTTATATCGCTTTTCAATTATAGGCTCAATATCCAATTTCTTTTTATTATAATAAACATAATTATTAATTGGTCTTCGTCTTCTGCGCATATTACACCTCCTCATTATTTTATTCAACTTTAAGCTTTATTATCATATAATACTAGTATGAAAGATATAATTATTGAATCATATATTAAGATGTTAAAAAAAGAAGATTTAATTACTTTTGCTAGAAAAAATGGGGTTGAATTAACTAGTGATGAAGTTAATACCATTTATGAAGCTATTATTAATCACTGGCGTGATATTATTCATAACCCTGATATTATCTTTAACCAATATAAAGCAAAGTTAAGACCAGAAGTATATCAAAAGACGGTTGAGTTATATACTATTTATAAAAAGAAATTATATCACTAACCAACTGATTGTTAAATTGTTTCTTTTTAATCATATCTATTTCAAAACGATATGGTGGGTATTTGCCATTATCAGTATTTATATACGGTGTTTCTAATATTTTAGGAACATCTTTTAATTTATCATGATAAATAATATTAATTAAATTATTAAATCCTATATTACCTAATCCAATATTTTCATGTCTATCTTTATGACTTTCTAATCCATTTTTACTATCATTAATATGTACTACCCCTATTTTCTTAATACCAATTATGTTATCAAATAAACTTAGCACTTGATTAACATTATTTAAATCATACCCGGCATCATGTATATGACAAGTATCTAAGCATACTTTAACTTTGTCTTTACAGTGAACTCCGTCAATAATTTGTTTAATTTCTTCAAATGTTTTACCGATTTCTGTACCTTTACCTGCCATAGTTTCTAAGCAAATATCTACTTTAGTATCTTCCGTCAAGCAAGCATTTAATACCTTTATTATATTATTAATACCTTGTTCTAATCCAATACCTACATGACTACCGGGATGTAAAACCATCTGTTTTATACCTAGTGCTTCTGTTCTAGCTATTTCTTCTTTTAAGAAAGATACATTGAAATCAAAGTTTTTAGGATTAGCTAAATTAATAATATACGGAGCATGAACAATGACATTATCAATATTAATATTCTCTTTTTTCATTAGGTTATGTGCTAATGAGGTTAATTCTTTATCAATCGGTATTCTTTTTGTATTTTGAGGAGCTCCTGTATATAGCATAAACGTATTAGATCCATACCCTAAAGATTCAATAACACTGCCTAGTAATTGTTTATCTTTATTAAATGATACGTGGGAACCTATTATTAATTTCATGCAGTAATCACCTACCTAATATTATAACAAAAAAAACTAGGCAATTCTAGTCTTTATGTAAGGCATTATAAGTAGCTGTGAAAAGAATTAGACCACCAACTACAAGTCCTACCCATAGTAGTGGATTATTATAATGTTCAAAAATCCAAGCTTTTAGCGACTCTGACCATTCATTTAATTTGGACCAAATACTTAATACATTTACCATATTATCACCTATACCTTTCTAATACTTGAATGTCCCTTCATTATTTTTTTAATACCATGAGGATGAGCAAAAGCAATAATTAATATTGATTTATCAATACCCACAATTATACCTTCCCCGAATTTATCATGAACTATTTTTTCACCCAATTGATATTCAGCACTATCATCAATTGACGTTTTAAATACATTACTACCAAGGTTTTCATCAAATGATCTACTATCTATTCTTTCGATATAATCATCACTAATCTCATTAATAAAACGACTAATAGGATTATTTTGTCTCATTCCATATAATAATCTTCTTCTAGCACTAACTAAATACAATTTTTGTCTAGCTCTAGTTATTGCTACATAGCATAGTCTTCTCTCCTCTTCTAATTCATTATTATCAGAAAAAGCACTGTTATGAGGAAAGATTCCCTCTTCCATACCAATTATAAACACATATTTAAATTCTAAGCCTTTGGCTGAATGCATTGTCATTAGGGTTACAACATCAGTTTGATTTTTATGTTCTTCTATATCACTAACTAAACTAATCTCATCTAAAAAGTCACTTAATGAAATAACCCCATACCGATCTTCAAAACTTTTAGTAATTGACTTAAATTCTTCTAAGTTTTCTAATTTAGCTTCTGCTTCTAATGTCTTTTCAACTTCTAGTTCTCTTTTCATCCCCGTTTTATCTAGTACTAAATCTACTAATTCAGTAAGAGATAAATTATCAGCCTGTTGTTTCATTTCTTCAATTAACTGTTTAAATTTTAGTTCCTTACCTGTATCAATCACATCATACATAGCACTATTTAAATCTATTGCTTTATTAGTAATCTGTTCAATTGTTTTAACTCCTATACCTCTTTTTGGTACATTGATAACCCTAGTTAAGCTAATATCATCGTTGGTATTATATATTAGTTTTAAATAAGCAATTAAATCTTTAATTTCCTTACGATTATAGAAATAAAAACTACCTACTACTTTATATGGAATATTGTTTTTAAGCATTGCCTCTTCAATTGTTCGCGATTGAGCATTAGTTCGATATAAAACAACTATATCTTCTCTCTTTGCCCCATTAGCTAATAAATTGATTATTTCTTCAGCTACAAAAGTAGCTTCATCCTGTTCATCAAAGCAACTTTTTAATAGAATTTTACTACCCTCGTCATTATCTGTCCATAGTTTCTTATCTTTACGCTGCTTATTGTTCTTTATAATATCATTAGCTGCATTAAGAATATTTTTGGTACTACGATAATTTTGTTCCAATAAAATAATTCGACTATCAGGGTAATCATGTTCAAAATTTAAAATATTCCGATAATTAGACCCCCGAAAAGCATATATAGATTGTGATTCATCTCCTACCACACAAATATTTTGTTTTTTACTACTTAACATTTTAGTCAATATATATTGAACCTCATTAGTATCTTGATATTCATCAATTAAAATATATTGAAATCGTTCTTGATATTTAACTAAAATATCAGGATGTTGTTCAAATAAATCAATAGGGAATAGTAATAAGTCATCAAAATCAAAAGAATTATTAGCTTTTAATTTTTGATTATACTGTTTATATATGTCAACTACTTTTTCATCAAAATCACAAGTATTATACCTAGCTAAAGAATTTGGACTCATATGTTCATTTTTAGCACTACTTATTTTACTTCTTACTACTCTTGGATTATATAATTTAGTATCTAAGCCCATATCTTTAATTATTTTTTTAATAATCAAAAGAGAATCATCGCTATCTAAAATAGTAAATTCTTTAGCATAATCAAAAACATGATAATATTCTTTAATGATAGATAATCCAAAGGAATGGAAAGTTGATATTTGAATTTGATAGGCTATTGGTCCTAACATATTAACTACTCTATCACGCATTTCTTTAGCTGCTTTGTTAGTAAAAGTAATAGCTAATATATTATAAGGATCTACTTTTTTTTCTTCTATTAAATAAGCGATTCTAGTAGTTAATACTCTGGTTTTACCACTACCAGCTCCTGCTATAACAAGTAAAGGTCCTTCAGTTGTCATAACGGCTTCTAGCTGTTTATCATTTAACTTCTCTAGCACATTCAACATCCTCTCTATTAGCAATTATAGCACTTATCATTAAAGATGTAAATTAATCACTATATAACACCAAATTATTAATGTCGAATATACTAGATTAATGAAAGGAGTTTATATAAATGAAAAAAATTATTATTCCTATTATATCAATTATTTGTATTCTTTTATTAGTAATCATAGCTATTATGTTATGGCCTAAGAAAGATGATAATAAATTAACTAAATTAAAAATTGCTGAAGTAACCCATAGTATCTTTTATACTCCACTTTATATTACTGATGCATTAGGATACTTTGAAGATAATGGGTTAGATGTCCAGATTATCTTAACTAGTGGTGCTAATAACGTAGCTGCTGCTGTTATGTCTAATGATGTTCAAATTGGTTTCTGTGGTAGTGAACAAACTATTTATATTTATAACGAGGGGGCTGATGACTATCTAGTCAATTTTGCCGGATTAACAAAACGTGATGGTAGCTTTATTGTCGCTCGTAACGATATCAAAAATTTTGACTTAACTTATATGAAAGGTAAAACCATTTTAGGAGGAAGACAAGGTGGTATGCCTGCTATGACCTTAGCTTATACTTTACATGAAAATAACATTGATGATGTAAATGTTGATACTAGTGTTGACTTTGCTGCTATGTCAGGGGCTTTTATTGGAGGAGCTGGTGACTTTGTAACACTATTTGATGTTAACGATAAAGAATGAAGTCACTTAATATTAAATTATATATCTAATTTATAAACATAAATAACGATTTACAAGATAAATTGACTTTATACTTTTTAGCTCCTTTAACATCATATCCAATTTTAAATTCATAACTACTTTTGAACTTCCTAAAATTTCTTGATTTATAATATTCAATTTATCAAATAATTGTTTATAAAAAATAACATTACTAGGCGTTTATAGTAATGTTATTTTAATTTATTTTTTTATTTTCTTAATATAATCGCAAATGATGGTTGCAGCTTCTTCTTTACCAATACTTGAATCAATACATAAATCATAATTTTGAGCATTACCCCAAGTTTGACCTGAAATAATTTCATAATAACTAGCTCTATGTTTATCTGATAATTCAATATTTTTCTTAGCTTTTGTCTTGTTATCATTATACATTTCCATTACTTTTGATACTCGATATTCTAAAGGTGCATGAATAAATATTTTTACTAAATCAGTATTATTTCTTAAAACATAGTCAGCTGCTCTACCCACAATAACACATGATCCTTTATCAGCAATCATTTTAATTACTTTATCTTGTGCTTCAATTGCATATTTAACTGGTGAAGTAGTTAGGTATAAATCATGTAAAATATCTTGTTTTCTATTAATATTAGATACGAATTCTTTATCTAATCCACTTTCTTTAGCTGCTAGAGCTGTCATCTCTTTATAATAATAAGGTATTTTTAGTTTAGCAGCTACTAGTTCGCCAATAGCTTTTCCTTGACTACCATGTGTTCTAGAAATAGCAATAATAACTCCTTTTTTAGAATCTTTAAGGTAGACATTATTATCTTGACTTATCTCTTCAACTATAGAATTATCTCTAAAAAATTTTATAATTAAAATACTAGTAATAATAATGCCCAATATATCAGCAATAGGTGCAGCTATTAAAGCTCCTTTTATTCCCATATATTTAGGAAGAATTATAACTAATGGTACAAAAAATACTATATCACGAGCTAAAGAAACAATAGCTGATTTTAGAGGTTCTCCAACTGCTTGAAAAAAGATAGAACACATCTTAATTAGACAAGTTAACGTTACTAACATTAAAAATAATCTAAAGGTTAGGACAGCAAATTCCATATATAATTCTTTATTTGATCCAAATATACTTATAATTAAACTTGGACATAGTTCAAATATAATAGTAAATATAATTCCAATTATTGTAGAAGTTATAACTACTTTACTAAATGTTTCTTTCACTCTATCCATTTTTTTAGCACCATAGTTATATCCTAAAATAGGTTGAGCACCTAAAATAATTCCTACAATAATATTAATAACAATTGAAAAAACTTTCATTGTGATCCCTATTACAGTGATAGGAATATCAGCCCCATATTTACTTTGTGCTCCATACTTAGCAAGCATAATATTACATACTAATGATATAATAACAATACTCATCTGAGTAATAAAAGTTGAAATACCTAACTTAATTACGTTTTTAAATAATTTTAAATTGAGTTTAAAACTATCTTTACATAATCTAAATGTTTTAGTTCTAGTATAATATATAATTGATACTATTAAGGTTGCTAATTGTCCTATAATAGTAGCGTATGCTGCTCCCTTTATTCCCATATTAAATTTAAAAATAAAGATTGGATCTAAAATAATATTAATAATGGCTCCAATAGCAGTTGAAGCCATTGAAAACTTAGGTGAGCCATCAGCTCTAATAACAGCATTCATACTATTACCAAGCATATAGATTGGTATAGCTGATAATATTATTACATAGTAATCTCTAGCTAAAGCAATACTCTTATTACTTGCTCCAAATAAATATAATAATTGATCTTTAAAAATAAAGCCTAAAATAAGAAATATAATACTAATAATAAAGGTTACTAATATACTATTTCCAACTGATTGGTGGGCTTTTTTAGTATCACCTCTCCCCTGACATAATGATAAATAAGCTGCTGCTCCATCACCAAAACACCACGCAAATGCTACTGCAATAATAGTTATAGGATAAACAACTCCCGTAGCAGCATTACCTAAATACCCAAGATCACTATTACCAATAAAAATTTGATCTACTATATTATATAAAGAACTAATAAGTAATGATAAAATGCATGGTATAGAGAATCTTAAAAGTAATTTAGATATTTTCTCTTCCCCTAAAAATTGGTTACTTTCTTGATTTTTCATTTTTTCCCTCCTTATTTTATAACCCATTTTAAAGCAAAAAAATATGCGTAAAAACGTCTTGTTTTTACGCACTTATGCTGGATCAGACTTATTAAGTATACAACGATTTTAAATTTTTTTCAAATCTTTTTTATATTTTTTTTGCTTTCAATTTTTATTGTTCACAAACTTTTTTTTGAACACAATTTATAACATATTCTTTTGTTTCATCAAAAGACATTCCTAGGCTAATGGATAATTCACTATATAAACAATTCTCAGCCTTTTTAAAATAATTATTATCAGTTTCACTTATTTTCTTTTTATTCTGTACTCTACTATCATTTCTTAAATATGTCGTTTTTATTATTTTAACAAGATCCTCTAAAGTACCTTCATTAAATAATTTCTTATATTCTAATTCATAATATTTATCATTTACTTTAATTGGTTCAATATCAGCAATTTTATCAATTAAACTTTCTGCATCTTGCCTATTAATTACCTTTCTAAGCCATCCCATCTTATTCTTAACAGGAACATCAATAATAAGCGAATCATCTTTTAACGGTATTAATACATAATAGTCTTCACCATTTATATGATTTTTTATTATATCTTTTACTTTACAAACATCTTGTCTATAAATTACATAATCACCTTTATTATACATTATCTCATCTCCAATTTTAAAATACATAATGTATTTACTAAAGATATTATATCATTTTTAATTTTTTTTCGTAAGAACGAAACTTTAATTTTTTTATTGACTGATTAGTAACAATGAATTTAAAAATTTATAAATAAAATTAATTTATAAACTAAACTGAACTACTTGACTGGCCTTCAATAAGATAAGACTTGAACTTTTACTTTCTCCTACTATATTTATATTAGATTTTAAGTATACCACAGGTAATACATCATAAGTGAGGATAGAAATATATGAATTTAGGCCTTGGCTCTTAACTTAGAATATACATTGTTTTCAATAGTGCAAAAAGGAGTTAAAGTCCACCAGCCACCATATATAGTGGACAAATTGTACATGGTATCAATCCAATTATCACTTTTTTCTACATAACTATAATCACTAACATACATTAATGCTACAGGTCTTACCTTTCTTTTTCACTATTAATTAAGGTTCAATCCTTTAAAACAAATAAAATTTCTTTATCATATCTTCAAAAAGCTTATCATCAATAGTATCTAGCATATATTTAAATAAAGTAAAATGATTTTTTGTTTCAGTGGTATCCTTTAATACTATAACTTTATCACTACTTATTAGAGTTGTTCTTGTATCATAAAGGCTTGCTGTTTCATCAGATGTTATTGTTGAACCTTCGATATGATTAATATTATACACAAAATCTAATTGAGTTTTATGATATAGATTACAAGACAAATTCATATTTTTTTTGTTCTACCAAATCTTTTTTTATTTGACTTATTTCATTCTTTATTTAACCTTTTTAGTAAAATATGCCTTTTTATATTTTCATCTTTTTGATACCAAGTTTTTATTTCATAACCTAAATCTTGTAGATTTTTTAGACTAAATTTATTTCCAAATGTTACTTCTGCAACTATATTATTAATTTCTTTTTCTTTCACTTTATTTTCTAAATATTTTACTAATACCTTTTGCAATCCATTACCTCTATATTCAGGTAAAACTATAACTCCATCTATATCAGCACATTTTCCTTTTATATCAGGAATAAA
>CANQEN010000041.1 GCA_947595045.1 uncultured Bacilli bacterium
AAAAAAAAAAAAAAAAAAGCAAGTATCTTTTTCCTAAATTATACTTGCTTTTTTTTATCAAATTAAAGCTTTAAATTCTTTTATCATTAAATTGTAATACACTATTATTCATAATTAGATTTAAAAGATACCCACGAAAAACTTCGATATCTATACAATAAAATAAAATTTTTTCTCCATTATTCTAGCTATTGTATAAATAAATTAAATTTATTCTAAATACCAATTTAATCCATTATCTATACTAATAAAAATTAATTCCTTATCTTCATATCCAATTCCATTTTCCTTTATTTGATATACAGAACCTTTAATCTTTAAAATATTATTATCATAATATGGTAAATCTTCAATTGTAATAAAAGATACTCCATTATTTTCATATTGAAAAAGAGATTGTTTAAAGGTCTTACCACCATCATTTGTCACATACATACCCATTTTATTATTTAAATTAATTTGTCCATTTGAAATAACAAAACCCATATTCTCATTTAAAAATACAAATTTAGCTTCATAACTAACTCCTAATGGTTCTTCAGTTACCGTATAAAAATTTTTACCATTATCTGTACTTTTTAAAACATGAACTATCATTTTTTGACCTAAAGCATAATCAAATTTAGTAAAACGTAATATGTAATCCTTAAATTTTTTTTCATATAATACTTCTTCTTCCTCAGGTAATAAATATTCATTATTATCATTATATTTATTAATTAAGTCATCTTCATATACATTACTATCTACTATATTACTGTCTTTATCTTTAATAAATACTTCAGTTTTTTTTGATTTTACTTTACCATTTTTATCATAATAAATATATTCAACACTATTAACAGCTTTCTTATTTATAAATGGATCGTAACCTCCTTTACCAAAATCACCATGTATTCTTACTTTAGTTCCCATTAATAATGGTCCATAGTAGTCATAATAGTCAACATCAACATGTAAAAAGGATTTTACTACTGCTACATATTTTTTATTATCTAAAGATATTACATGTTCAGGTTGATAACTAAATGCAAATATAATCATTATAAAAGGTAAAAAACTAATTATTAATATTAATATTGGTAAAAAGCATAATAATGATATAACTATAGTTGACGATTTACGTTTTGTTATTTTATATATTTGTTGAATTATACCTAGTATAAAGCCTATTATAGCTATTAATAATATTAGTATAATAAACCATAATCTAAATCTTATATTAAATAAATATAATATAAGATTAAGTATTATATATATTATTATAAAAAGACTATCATATAATAATATATTATGTTTTACTTTATTTAATATCTTTTTCATAGCCACCTACTTTAATATAATTTCTTTTTCATATTCTTTTAAGTAATTATCTTTTAATATTAATTTTTGTTTTCTTATAATAAAATTTGATATATTAGGTATATCTATATTTTGATCTCTTTCTTTTATTTGAGTTCTATAATAGATTAATTCATCATTTATTATTTCAAATGTTCCAATAGAATGTTCTAATATTCTTCCTTGATAATATATTTCTAAAGAAGCCGTCCATTCATTATGTTCTTCAGTTTTTAAATTGGGTAAGAAATAAATAATTAAATTAGTATCTTCATTATATAGAGTACGTAATGTTCCTAATAATCCTAATTTGTTATTATACTCCTTTATTTGTAAAGTATCGCAATAATTTCCATTTCTAATACTATAATTAATATTATTATATAAAATATTGCTAGTAATTGAATAATCAATAATCGTTATATCAGCAGTATTATCATAAAAGTAAGTGGTATTATTACATGAAATAGGTTCTAAAGTATTCAAATAAGCTTTTACTTCACTTTTTAATATACTTTTCCCTCTTAAACTTTTATAAGCATAATTATCTTCATTATTTTGCATATAGAAAGAAAATTTAGGTACTCCTAAATTAATTAATTTATCAGTATTATGATTATACCTAATATGCATAACATCATATCCAAATGGTATTAATTTAAATAAAATAATACAAGTGATAATAATTATGGGGCTAATTATTATCGTTATTCTTTTTCTTAATTGTTTTTTTATTTTATGTTTCTCTATTTGTAATATTTTTTCTATATCTATGTTTTGTCTATTTTCTATTTGCAATATACTATAAATATCTGTATCTAATTCTTTAGCTAATTTATCTAAAAGAGTTATATCGGGTAAACTTAATCCCCTCTCCCACTTACTTACTGCTTTATCTGTTACAAATAATTTATTGCCTAATTCTAATTGAGTTAAATGTAATTCTTTTCGTCTTTTAACAATATATTTTCCGATTCTATTATTATCCATAGTATTTTCACCCCAAAATAATTATACTATATAAAATTAAATTGTAAATCTACTGTTAGTTTAGCTATTAATTAAACAAAAACAGATAGTTATTTTTCTATCTGATTTTATTGTAAACCTAACTTTTCTTTTAATAATTTTTGATATTCATCTTGTAATAAGTATATTTCTTTACTACTCATAAATAAAATAACAGCATTATCATATGGCAATAATTTATCAGCCATACCTTGTTCAATATAGTCACCATTATCTAATTTATTAATAATGGTATATGCATCTATACCCGGATAATCTTTAGGATCTTCTCGATCATAATTAATATCCATTACATATGCTTTATCTGCTAAGTTTAAGGCTTTTGCAAAATCATCAGCAAATTCTTGTACTCTAGAGAAAGTATGAGCTTTAAAAACGGCTATTATTTGTTTATCAGGGTATTTTTGTCTAGCACCTTTAATCGTTACTTTTACTTCCGTTGGATGATGAGCATAATCATCAATTAAAACATTATTACCAATGAAAGTTTCTTTAAAACGTCTTTTAGCTCCTTCAAATGTTCTTAATCTTTTAGCTACTTCTTTAGCATCTAATCTCTCATAATAACAAACACCAATTACAGCTAAAGAATTAAGAAGCATATGTTTACCAAATAAAGGTAAATCAAAGTGCCCATAATATTCATCTTCAATGAAAGCATCAAAACTAGTTCCATCATTACGATATTCAATATTACGAGCCTGAATATCATTATCATCATCTACTCCATAATAATATATAGGTTTATTTACTTCTAAAGTATGAGTATAAGGATCATCTCCACAAATAATAACCATCTTTTCAGCCTTATTAGCAAATTCTTGATAAGCACTAATCATATCATCGATATCTTTATAATAATCGGTATGATCTAAATCAATATTTGTTATAACGACATATTCTGGCTCATAAGCTAAAAAATGTCTTCTATATTCACATGATTCTAAAATAAATCGTTTATTATCCTTATTGCCGTATCCTCTACCATCTCCAATTAAGTAATTACATCCTCCTAAGGTAGTCATAACATGAGCTAACATAGCTGTAGTTGTTGTTTTACCATGACAGCCAGAAATACATATAGTATTAAACTTTTTAGTCAACTTACCTAACATTTCATGATATTCATAAATACGAAGCTCCAAATCAGTTGCTTTAATTAGTTCTGGGTGTGTGTTTAATTTAAGAGCACTAGAATAAACAACAATAGTATCTTCATCCATAGCATCATTAGCACTTGTATAGATAGGTATACCCCTCTCTATTAAAGCATCTTCAGTAAATCTATGTTCACTAGCATCGTCATATCCAATAACAGTATAACCCAAATCATCTAACAATAGTGCTAAAGCACTAAGACCAGCCCCTTTTATTCCAGCTAAATAATATTTCATAAGTTCCTCCTAACCAATATATGTAATTACAAATGGTCCTAATATAATTAATAATATAAGAGGTACTATAAATAATACTGATATAATACTAATTTTATTAGGTATTTTATTAATTTGTTCTTTTATTTCTAATATTTGTTTTTCTCTTAAAAAATCAATTTGATTATTCATTGTATCTAATATACTATTTCCAAACATATTAGTTTGAGTAATATTTAAAATAATATTATTAATAGTCTCAGATGGAATTCGTACTTTCATATCATTTAAAGCCTCAATCATCGATTTTCCAAACTTAATTTCTAACAAGCATTTTTTAAATTCATCACTTAATTCTGATTGAACATTAAAACAAGTTGTTTCAATAGCTTGCTCTAAATTTTTCCCCGATTCTAATGTTATAGTTAATATCTCAAAAAAACTGAGAGCCTCTTTATCCAATTTTTCCATTCTAAGTCTTATAG
Source organism: uncultured Bacilli bacterium (assembly GCA_947595045.1). Taxonomy (GTDB): domain Bacteria; phylum Bacillota_I; class Bacilli_A; order RF39; family UBA660; genus CANQEN01. Next base: position 4,229 of record CANQEN010000041.1, read on the forward strand.
GTTTAGTAATTAAGTAATAATAAAATAAATGATAATAACTAAGTACTATAATAGGAACTATAATATAACCTAAATCAGTAAAAATAGTTAAGAAAAAAGCTAACACAATTGATGAAATAATTCTAATATTCATAAATGTTAAAGTGCTAAACTTAACATTAGATCCCAACATATTAATTTTATCTTGCAAATCATTAATATCTTTACTTTGATAAATTTTACGTACAATTCGATCTTTCACGTCATCACATCCTAATTTTCATTACTTTTCTTACTACTAAAATATATGCTATATAAATAGTTAAAATAATTAGTAAGATAACAATTCCAAGAGGATTATTAACTAATGGTGTAAAATAATCAGCATTTAATATACTAATAAATATAGCAAATACAATAGGTAATCCAATTAAGAGATAAGTTATTATTCTAGAACTTCCTGTTAAAGCCTTCATTTCTAATTTTAGCTTTTTCTTATTAAATAAAGTCTTTTCAATTGATGAGAATACTTTAATAATATTACCTCCTGTTTTATTTAGAATAGTTAAAGACGCTGTTAAATAATTTACTTCTTCTAATTGGACTCTTTTAGCTAATCGACTAAAAACAACTTCAATTGATAATCCAAATGATAACTCTAAACTTATCTTTTTAAACTCCTCAGCAATTACTCCTGTTAATTGATTAGCTACAATATCTACAGCTTGTGTAATACTCTTACCTGATTTAAAAGCATTATTCATAATAATAATAGCTTGTAATAAGTCATTCTCTATTCGTTCATGATATCGCTTATATTTATAAGCATAACTTACATCTGGAGCATAAAAGCCCACTATAAAAGCCAAAAATAGACCTGAGAATTGAATTACTTTCATACTAAATGTTTTAGATACAATTGCTATTAAAGCAAAACATAAACCAACCATAATTTTATGAGCTACAAATTTTAAAGTAGTATCATTCTTTTTTCCTAATGCATCTATATATTTTTGATAACGTTGACTTCGTTTTGTTATAATAACTGATTTAGATAAACATTTACTAATAATAGTTAATAAATTTTCATAGTGTCTTTTAACCTTACCACTAAGTGACATCGTATCATCTTTAAGAGGGGCTATTGAATATCTAGCTAATCGTTTTTCCTTACGTAACCCCATTCTATACCAAACGAAAATAACTAAGGAAACAATAAATATCCCAATCATCGTCCAACGTACAAAAATTAAGCCATTTTGATTACTATCCATTACATTTATATTTACTGTTTCAAAAGTTTCATTACCAGCCTTATCAGTTACTTTATAAACTAGCCTTTTATTACCAACTACTGTTAAATCTAATGAATCTATATTACTATTAATTTTACTAGTAATATCTCCATCTATATTATCAGTAGCTGTTACACCATCTAGAATATCAAAACTTTGCCCTACCCTAATTTTTATTTTTTTTTGATTAACTTCAATAACAGGCTTATCTTTATCAATAACATAATTACCAGTAATAAAAACACTATCTTGATTATTAATATCATAATTATGAAACTCTATTTTATAACTACCCGTATCTTCTAAAGTAATATTAATATATTCATTAATAGCTACATTTTCTTCTTTATATTTTTGATTATTCTTATAAACAATATAACTATAATGACTAATATTAGAAGCAGGCTTATAACGAACAGATATATTGCTATTAACTGCTTCTTCCTGACTTTCTAAATTTATATGATAATCATTCATAGCCTGCCCCTTTCTCTATTATGATTCAAAAATATCTTTTAAATTATTAATACCAACATCTTGTATTTTTTGATAAACATTAGGTATTGTATTATTCATAACAAATTCTCCCATTACCTCATGATTAGGGGTTAAACCTTTATGTCTAAAACCAAATATTTCTCTCAACTTGATATCATCATTTTGCAAAGAAACAACTTCACATATACTAGTTACTTTCCTTCTACCATCACTTAATCGTTCCATATTAACAACTATATCAATAGCATTTTCTATATACTCCCTTAAAGCTCTAATTGGTATTTCCATACCAGCCATTAATATCATTGTCTCTAATCTATTTAAAGCATCCATTGGTCCATTAGCATGCATTGTAGTAAGAGAACCACTATGACCAGTATTCATAGCTTGTAACATATCAAAGGCTTCTTTACCACGTACTTCTCCAACAATAATACGATCCGGTCGCATACGAAGAGAATTAATAACTAAATCACGAATAGTTACTTCGCCTTGTCCCTCATAATTAGTAAGACGCGTTTCTAAAGATATAACATGATTTTGTTTTAACCTTAACTCAGCAGCATCCTCAATAGTAATAATTCTCTCATCATCATTTATAAAAGATGATAATACATTAAGTAATGATGTTTTTCCACTTCCTGTACCACCACATATAATCATATTTAATTTAGCTTTAACACAAGCCTCCAAAAATCTAGCCATATAAGGAGTTAAAGTACCATTACGTAAAAAATCATCAATATTAGCTAACTCATCTTTAAATTTTCTAATCGTTAATACTGGACCTTTAATAGATAATGGTGGAATAACAGCATTTAATCTAGAACCATCTGATAATCTAGCATCCACCATAGGATTAGCTGTATCAATAGTTCTACCTAATGGTTGAATTAACCTTTGAACTGTTCTAACAATGTGATCTTCATTAATAAAAGAAATACTATTATCCTTAAGAATATGACCATCTATTTCAATATATATCTCATCTATACCATTAACCATAATCTCTGTAATACTATGATCTTTAAGTAAATCCGTAATTGGACCATAACCATTTACTTCATTATCAATTAAATTATAAATATAACTACGCTCAATAACCGATAAATCATAACCATCTAAAGTGGCATCAATTTCGGATCTAATAAACGTATTCATATCTCCCTGATTACGAATATCATGATCAATTAAATTTTGAATAATTTTATTACGCAATTCATCTAATAATTCTTTATTACTGAATGTCTCATAATCTCTTATTTCTTCACTATAATGTGGTCTTACATCAATATCAAAAGCATCTATAAACTTCCTAGCCATATCATCACCTATTATCTTTTATTATTTTATTGCCTATATCGTTTAACACTTTAATACCTTTTTTACACTGCTTTTTTACCTGTTTATCTAATACTGGTATTTTTCCATTCATTACATATTGATTATACTTTTTTAAATAAAAATTAGCCGGTATTACATAATTAACATTTGATTTTATAATATCCTCTATCTCTGATTTAGTAAAATATTCTTGCCTATTAACAGCATTATTTAAAACAACAGTATAATTAGTTAATTCCATATTGCTAAATAATGACGTCATAGTTCTCATACTCTTTAAATCCATCGCATTATTAGTTATAACATATATAAGTTGATCCGAATAATCAAAAGTAACCAAATTCATTTCTGTTAATAAATGTGTAGTATCAATTAAAATTATATCATACTTCATTGATGCCTTATTAAATAATACACTTAAAAAAGTACTACTCATTTTATTAGCAAACCTAGGATCTTTAGGTGCTACTATAACATCAATACCATCTCCATATTTAACAACATAATCATCTAAAACACTAAACCGATTATTAATCATATCTTCATATATTAAATATAAATCTTTACTATTATCCAAATTTAATATAGCTGCAATATCACCTGAATACAAATCTAAATCAATAATTAAAACTTTCTTTTGTTGTATCTGCAAAGTAGCTGCTAAATTCAAAGTTAAAAAAGTTTTTCCAACTCCACCTTTAACCGAAGTTATAGCTACTATCTTAGCTTTATGAATTGCCATAATTCACCCCTATTTCCTTCTCTTGTTTAATAATCAATTGTTCTTCTCCACTTAAAATATTTGATCTAATACTCATATTAATAGTAATAATCATCTTATTTTCTTTAATATCTATATCAATATTCGATAAATCAATATTATCCATATTTTGAATAATCATGTCTTTTATCTTATTATCTATATTTTCTTCATCAAAATGATTAACCCCATACGTAAGCGCTAAAGAGACATTATTCTCTATTCGTTGTTTAGTTATCATAGTAACACCAATATCTATTAAAAATACAAATAGCAATAACATAATCGGTAATATTAAAATAAATAACACTAACGTCTGTCCTTTATTATTCATCTTGAGCCTCATCTATATAAATATATTTAGAAGTTGATATTTTATATGGTTCCCCCAATATTAAATTAAGACCTGGTGTTATAATATCAATATCTCTATCTAATGTTATCTTTGTATATTCACCATTAACATAAGTATTTAATTTAATTTGATCTGATGATAACTTAACTTTATCACTTTTACCATCAATATATAAATTACTTATATCATCTAATTCACTCTCTAATTGATACTTTTTAATTATAATATTTCCAAAATCTACCATGGCCATCATAATCATAATTAAAATTGGTACTACCATAATAAACTCTACTAATGCTTGTCCTCGATTATTATTCATATAATCACTCTCACATATTATATTTTTATTATACCAAAATATATATCAAAAAAAAAGAGCTTTTACTTAAAATAAGCCCATACTATAATAACAAATCTTTTATTGTTCACAAGTAGCTTCACCAGGAGAATTACCTTCTACATAGGTCTTACCAAGCAACTCACATGAAGATTTAGTCATCGAATCATGTAAATATCCACCTAACAGTTTAACAACACTAATTACAACAACACTAATTACAGCAATAATTAACAAATACTCCACCAATGCTTGTCCTTTATTTCCTATCTTCTTCATAAGACCCTCCTACTATCTGTTAACATTTTAATACTTTTTTACTTAATTGTCAAATAGAAAAAACATTATAGAACAATTAAAAATGATACCAAGAATATTATTTTAAATCTCTTATTTATTTAACTATCCTGTTACTTTTCTTTTAGCATCTGTTTAGCTACTTCTATATTAGTTTGTTCTATTCCCTTTTAATACCCTATTTTATAACATTTATCTCCCTAAGTTGTGCTAACTCTTTTAGATACCATTCATAATCATATACTCCTAATTCATTCTAGCACATTCCAACATAATACAGTACATCTATTCTTATTACCTTCATTATATCAGTTAATGGTTCTTTCGTTTCTTCTTTACACTTACCATTTTTACCTCATATTATATTACTAGTTAAAACTCCTTTCTTTCCTTTTTATTTATCCAATATTCTTAACAATTTATATTTTTTGTCAAAACACAATCTTTCACTAATATAGTGATTATAATATTATATCTCTAAATAACATTATAAAATTTTCCTATCTTTCTTATATCCATTTTTTCATTCATACAACATAAAAACGCTAGTAAAAACATTTAAGTTTTTACTAGTCCTTAAATCATAATACAGTTTACAGACAAATACGTATATTTAACCATCTGTATTTTCACTTTTAGTTATATAGCTAAGGATATGTTCTGTCCTTTATAATTCTAATTACTAAGCTCTATATCCAACCTAATAACCTGCATTTTTAAAGGCCTGGACGAACAACACCAGTATTATTAACATCGTTGTTATTCACATTAGCACTACTATTGACATTCCACACATTGTTAGCATTATCCGAACGAGGAGGCTTTCTGAAACATACCCTATAATCACAGTAAATATTGTATTACTAAATTTATTATTCACCAGACGAGTGCCCAGGAGAGTCCTCGCCTAAGACACATAGTTTTCTATCCAAGTTCATATGCAGATTCAGATTTTCCATCTCCATTTTTAACTTTTACACTGGATTTTAGATTGATGACTGGCCGAACGCCTCTAGCCTCGTACGCGTCGCTGACGTCAACCCAGCCGTTGCTACCGACATACCATACAGCGTAGGCGTAGTCCGAATACGGAGACATTGTCCATTGATTATATCCGTCTTTATATATCCAATTATTACTTGTACATGCATTATTAGTGTACCAATCAAATAAATCTGAATTACAACTATCACTATTTGTTGCTTGAACGTAGTCACTTGGATACATTAAGCCTACATATCCATTCCATATTGTTGTTCTTGGCACTTTATCATCACCATTAGACTTTCCGTCCCACGTTGTTGACCCTCTCTCTGCATCCATTAAGTCATCTATATTTGATAGACTATAATCTGATGAATCTTCTAAACCACCTAAATACCATGTACTCTTATCTATCATACTCTTGGCTTCCTCACTTAATCCTTTTGAATTACCAGTACTTTGACTAAAATCACAGGCTGTTGTTGCATTATTTATCCCATTATAACACTTTCCACTTGCTCTATTCCAGTACAAGCTTCCTGTTACTTTTTGTTCTAAACCACCTAATATGGTCTCATTCTCATATCCTGGGTTTAGTAACTTCATCAAATCAGCTTGACTCCATTCATTTATTCCTCCACCTCCATTTGTATTTGAATCTGAGCTGTCCCATGAATAACTACCTATTGACTCATCTCTTATCAATTTAACCTTTCCATCTATTATCCCGATTATTCGCCATGTCTCATCGTTAAAGGTTACGTAGTTATTTGGTGTAGCTCCTCTATATCTGATATTGCCATATGGGTCTACAAAGATACTACTATCATCTTTTGCTTCATTTAACTCATTTAG
>CANQEN010000042.1 GCA_947595045.1 uncultured Bacilli bacterium
ATCTCCTTTATTTAATTATATCAAAGAAAAAGTAAACACATCTTTTTTGTGTCTACTTTTATCTTACAACTTCAATACAAATGCATTCTATCTTTTTTAAGCAACGTTCTCCACATTGATAATAGATTCATCACTATCTGCAATAGCGCCAACTGGACAATTTTCAACAGCGTCCTTAGCATCATCTGTTAATTGATCAGGCACTTTATTATCTATTACTTTTGCTAAACCATCATCATCGATGGTAAATAGATTAGGACAAATAGCTTGACAAGCACCACAACCGATACAAATGTCTTTGTCAACAAAAACTTTCATAAATACCTCCTAATAAAGATTATATTTAAAACAAGCTAAAAATGCAAGAAAAACTTTAAAAATAGTTTTTTTTATGGTATATTAATGTTAGGGTGATACTATGGCTAGTAGGATGGATAGATATTCAAATAGTGAAGCAAGAAGTAAAAAGAATGAACATTTATATAAAGATATCCAAGATTTTAATAGTTATAGTAATATAGCAGGGGTAGCAACTATTGAGAAAACCAATGAAGTAGATATAACTAGAGTAAAAGAGATGTTAAAAAATAGAGAGAATTATCAAAAAGGAAAAAAATATCGTGATTTAATTGAAAAACAACCTAAGGAAGAATTAATTGAACCAGTATCTTTTGAGCAAGAGCGTAGTTATGATGTTATGGATGCTTTGAAACAAGCTAAAGAAGATAGAACAGTCAAAGATGAAAGATCAAGATATAGGAGTTTAAAACATACCCAATATGATTTTTTAGATAAATTAGAAGATAATAACCAAGATGACGAGTTAAGAGAATTAATTGATACAATTACATTAAAGAAACAGCAAAATGATGATTTAGGATTATTTGATGATTTAAAATCAGATACAATGGTGGGAGATGCTAAATCAATTAAAAGTTATATTGATGAAGATTTAGAATTAGAAGATGATAGTGATACGGATTATAATACGACTGAGGAAATAGATAGAACTTTTTTTTCATCTAGCTTAGGTTTTACTAAAGATGATTTTGAAGATTTAAAGGATTTACAACAAAGTGTGAAAACAAGTCATAAAGTATTAAAAATGTTAGTTATTATTGTAACCGTAATAATAGCTATTATTTTAGGATATTTTATATTTAATTTAATATTTAAATAAATAAAGCCTATTACTTAATTAGTAATAGACTTGTTTTCATTATTAGGTTTAAACCATGTTTTTATTAACATAATTAAGGGAATACCAAATAGAATAATAAAGATAGGTATTGGCAAATAATTTTCTATAATGGTATTAGCAGATGTGTTATCTTTAAAAATATAGTTGAATGTAATAACTAAGATAATAGGTAGAATATATTTTTTTTGAATTTTAAATAGATCATTACAGAATTTAAGGGAAATAGTTATAAAGATAAAAATATCAATTACCCATTGAGTTGCTAACATATTTTCTAAGCGATATGTAACGAATCCTTCAAAGGCTTTTTTTAATATTTGAAATTCAGGATATTGGTATATTATTGCTAAATTAATACCCATAATAGCAATGATAAGAATAGTTGCTACTAATAGTGATAGTTCTGCAATAAAGAAACCATACCACATACTTTTTTTTATTTTAGCATTAGGAAATGATAGTAATGTTATTAATGGTAGAGTATTATAACTAATTATTGATAGAGTGGCTTTAAAGGGATTATATTCTAAATAAGGTTGTAAATTATTTAGTTCAAATTTTGGTATTAGACCGATAAAGCATAATACAAATAAGAAGATACTAATATAAAATAATATTAAAGCTACTCTAGCTATTACTTCCTGTTTTTGAATAATTAAATAGATAATTGGTATTATAAAAGATATACCAATTACAAAATTTGGTGTTTTATTCAAAAATTGACTTGTAGTAAAATTAGCTAGATTCCATAAATTAAGTAGAGCTAGTCCAAAAATAGAAAACCCTAAAATAATTTTAATGATGATGTGAATTTTAGGAAAAAGTAATTCTATTTTATCACTTAATGGTAGGTCTTCCTCATATTTGCATAATTGATAAAAAATATATAGAGGAATTATACTAATAATAGTACCAATAATTATTACTAGCCAAGCATCTTGCTTAGCTAAGTTTACAATATTCATAAATGAAATACCAATGAAATTAGCTCGGCATATAAAGTAGGCCAAAGCAACAAAAGATATATTATTTTTCATATTTTATAATCTCCTATAGCTTGTTCTAATGCTCCTTTTTCATTAATCTTGAAATGAGCATCTAATTTGATATTAAAGTCCTTAAAATATTTGTCCCAATCTTTAATTTGTTTAAATGCTTTATAATCTTTTTTATATAGCATTGTTCCATACCCAAAAATATCAGTTTCATTTCGTTTGGCTAAATTAATCGCTTGTTGCATATAATTTTCTAATTCTATTTCAGCTTTTTGTTCTAGTTTTTGTAATTCTTTTTCATCACGTAAATTAATTTTACAAGTTGTTTCATCAATTTTACCTTTAATATTAATTGTTGTTTTTACTCTGTTTTTATTTATATCATGTTTTACATCAAATGATTCACTAGATAGAACAGTATTACCATCTTGACAAGGAATAGTGAGATATAATATACTGATATCATTTAATAAAATATTAATACCTATGCTTTCCTCTTGATTAGCCCAATCCACTAACCTATCATTTTTAAAAATACCTATAGTATCCAATTTGGTAGAAGCTTTCATAATGGAATTTTGTTGATCTTCTTTTTTAGTCCCTTTTTCAGGATCACCTTCAATGATAATGCTATTAATTACAGGATTAATGCCTTTCTGCAAAATCTTGCTAACAAAATGATTAAAATTGGCATCAGTAATACGCCCTTGTAATTTTTCTGTTACTTTAATATTAGAAGTAATATCTTGTGATGGATAATCGGCTAATGGAGTTAGAATTGATAAAACATCTTTCGCACTGCTATCTTTAGCAGTAATAATATAAAAATTTTGATTTGATTGAGGCTCTCGCATTAGAAAATCAATTATATTATTTAATCCTTTTTCAGCCATTTCTTCTGAGAAAATAACTACTGATAAGTGATTAATGTATAATTCTTTTGGACTAGATAGACTTATATTTTTGTATGATTCATAGATATTTTTACCCTCACCACTTAATATTGTTATTTGAGCTGTTTCTTCTTCTGACTTGCTACCATTAGCTATTAATAATGAAATCTTATATTCCTGTTCCTTTTTATCGTAATCGACAGCCATACCAGTTACAATAGCATAATCATTTAACTCTTGATAGTTCCAACAGCCATTTAAGAGGAACAAGGTGATTAATGGTATTAATATTTTTTTCATGAGTCACCAGCTTTCTTAATATCTTCTGCTATGAATTGGTTTCTTTTAGTACGCATATTGGTAGGAAATAATACTATACTATCTTTTAGGGCTGTTAAGTTTGGTGGAGAAAAAGGAGATAGGTATGGTACATTTAATGATTCAAGGCTTGCTAGCTTTATAATGAAAATGATTCCGGCAACTACTATACCGATAATACCTGTGAATATAGTAGAAAAAATAAAGATAAAACGCCATTGTCTTATTGCATTAATAATATCCATATCAATAAATACTAACTCACATATCGAGGTAATGGCTACAACAATTATAACGATTGGGGAGACAATACCAGCAGCTACAGCTGCATCTCCTAATACTAATGCTCCAACAATGCTCATAGCTGCTCCTGATGTATTAGGAGCTCTAAGATCAGCTTGTCTTAATATTTCAAAAATAATAATAAAAATTAATACTTCCATGAATGTAGGAAAGGGTACTTGACTACGTTGAGTAGCTAAAGATATTAATAATTGATCAGGTATCATTTCTTGATTAAAGGTCATTAAAGCAATATAAATAGCTGGTGTAATTATAGTAATGATAAAGGCTATTGCTCTTAATATACGACTAAAGGAAGTATTAATGGCTTTTTGATAATAGTCATCAGATGATTTTAAAAAATCACTTAATACAGCTGGTAATAAAAGAACATATGGTGAATTTTCTACCATTATGGCTATTTTACCATTAAGTAAAGCTTGGCAAGTCAAATCAGGTCTTTCTGTGCTTTGTACTTTAGGGAAAGCTGATTTTTGATTCTCTTCTAGGTAATCTCTGATATAGCCACTATCTAAAATACCATCAATATTAATCTTTTTTAATTTCTGTTGAATTTTATTAATATTGATATCTTTAGCTACTCCTTTAATATATATAATGGATACCTTAGTTTGGGTTCTAGTCCCTATTTTAGATTCTTCTACCCATAGATTAGGATCTTTAATTCGTTTCCGAATTAATCCGATGTTAAGGGCATTATTTTCAGTAAAACTATCTTTTGGTCCTCTAATAATTGGCTCTGATTGTGATTCACTAACCCCTCTATCCAATTTAATTTTACTTTCAATTACTATATATTTATTCTCTTTATTTATGAACAAACATGTATAACCACTAGCTAGGTAATAGTAACAGTCTTCAAATTTATTTAATATTTCAATATGACTATTAAAGATATTTTTTTGTAGTAATTTAAATATTTCATCAAACTCTTCAAGCATGGTAATACTCTTTAATAGAAAATTACTTATTTTATCATCACTACTAACACTTTCTAAATATATATAAGCTAAAGTATCATTTAATTCTCTAACAATAATATCTGAACTATTACCTAGTGTTTTTTTAATTTTACTAATTCGCTGTTTATTGTTCATAAAATCACCAATATTATTATGAACAAAAAAGATTAAAACATAATAAAAACTAAGAAAATTCTTAGTTTCTTATATTAGTAACATTTTTGATATTTATTAATCTTATCTTCTAATTCAATAAATTCATTATATCCTGTAACAGTATTAATATCTATATTAGTATAACTATTTATTAGGCTTATTTGTTCTTTATACCATAAATAGTCATCATATGATAATTGATTATTATTTATTTGTTTTAATAGATATGGTATTAGTATTAATAGTAATTGTTCATTAATTTTTATAGTTAATTCATTTATTCCTGATAAATCATTTATATTCTCTTGTTGAAGATTATAATCATTTAATAATCTTTTATAATTTTCTTTGCTACTATATTCAATAATTTTATTATTTAAGGAATCCAACTGTTGAATTAAGTTATTAATTTGGTTCGAACAATTAGTTTCGTCTTGAAATAAATTGATGACGTTATCAATATTCTTATTACCACTAAAATATATATCAGACATGATATCTTGACCAATTATATTAGCAATAATATTATATACACCGTGAGAAGCACAGAATATGATTTCTTTATCAGAGTGACCATTTGGTTTATTGTTGTTCCATAAGTTAGTAATAAAACCATCGTTGAGACTCTCACCATAGCCATCACTAGTAGCAAATCCTATATTATCAGTTTCATTATCATATGATAATAAATTTCCTAATTCATAAGTTATTTCATTATTATTTGTAATTAATAAACGATTATGTTGGGGATAAAAGACACTATATTTAATAGCAGATTTTTGATAGTTATCATATGAAGTTTTATATATTTTAGCTGTCTTTATTTTCTCTTTAAAATCATTTTCAAAATTTGGAAATTTTTTACAATATAGTTGATAAGCTGATAATACTTCATTCTCTATATTATCATCGATAACTTGACCATTATAATTTTGAATATCTTTCAATAAATATGGATTATTTTGATACATTTTATAGGTTATATTACTAGATAATGCTGTAACTAAAGTACAAGATGCCACCAATTTTATTATTTTACCTTTTTTCATTATTATCATTCTTTCTATAGCTATGATCATTCATTGACTCATGTATGTGCTATTATACAATTATTAAAAATAAAAGTAAACTATTATTTTAATCTAAATTGTAAATAATGTTATCTTTAAGTTGCATTTTTTCATAATTAGGTCTTTTAGGTAATCCAGGCATAGTCATAATATTTCCCATAAAGATAACTATAAAACCAGCTCCACGACTTATTTTAATATCTCTAATATGAATAGGATAATTTTTAGGATAACCCAAAATATTATCATTATCAGATATAGAATATGGCGTTTTAGCTACACATATAGGAAGATTATTATATGAATTTAATTTATTTAATTTTTCTAATGAAATATCCGAATAGTGAATATCATTAGTATGATAGATGTTATTGCATATAGTTTTTATTTTTTCTTTAATAGTTAAATTATCTGCATATAGTAATTTAAAATCATTCTCCAAATTACACATATCAATTATTTGTTTAGCTACTTCTATAGCGCCTTTTCCTCCTTCTAAATAGGCTGTAGAGACTGAGAAAGGTAAATTATAATTGCTTACTAAATCAGATACTATTTTAATTTCTTCATCAGTGTCATCAGCAAATTTATTTAAGCAAACTAATACATGGTTAGAAAATTGTAGCATATTTTCGATATGGACTTGTAAATTGGCTATTCCTTTTTTTAAAGCTTCCATTTTATTTTCCAGTTGCCCATGATGCCTTAGACTTCTAATAGTGGTATTAATAACAATACATTGAGGTTTTAAGTCAGCCATACGACATTTTATATCAAAAAACTTTTCAGCTCCTAAATCAGAACCGAAGCCAGCTTCAGTAATAACATAATCACTAATTGATAATGCTGTTTTAGTTGCAATAATTGAATTACAACCATGCGCAATGTTAGCAAAAGGTCCCCCATGAATGATAATAGGGTTATGTTCTAATGATTGGACTAGATTAGGATAAATGGCATCTTTTAATAAAATAGCCATTGCATCTACAATATGTAAATCACTAGCTAATATTTCTTTGTTATCATAAGAATAACCAATGAGAATATTGCCTAGTTTTTTCTTTAAATCTTCCATATTTAGTGCTAAACATAAAATAGCCATAATTTCAGATGCAGCTGTAATATCAAATGATTCTTGCCTATTTGATAAAGTAACATTGCGTAGTTGGCGATCATTTACATCAATGCAACGATGAAAAGAAATGGTGTCAGGGTTAATATTTAATTGATTTCCATGAAAAATATGATTATCAATGGCAGCACAAAGTAAATTATTACAAGCTTCGATTGCTGCAAAATCACCAGTAAAATGCAAATTAATATCATCACTAGGTATTACTTGTGATAATCCTCCACCAGTCGCTCCTCCTTTACGCCCAAAAACAGGACCTAATGATGGTTCTCTTAATACTGCTATACTTTTTTTATTTAATAAATTTAGGGCATCGTTAATACCAATACTTAAAGTAGTTTTGCCCTCTCCATATGGGGTAGGATTAGTTGATGTAACTAAAATTAAATGACCATTAGCTTTGACTTCATCTAATTTTATTTTAGCTTTATATTGCCCATATAATTCTAAGTTATTAGGATCTAAATGCCATTTTTTGGCAATATCAATAATAGGTAATATCTTCCTTTCTTCCTTTGAATTCATAATCTCACCTCCTTATCATTATAGCATAAAAATAACTTTACTTTGTATAAAATCTATAATATAATATTTTAATGTGGTGAGTGGTATGAAAAAAATTTTAAAAATTGATCAACTTACCTTTGCATATGATAATTACAAAGTATTTGATAATTTTAATATGGAACTAGATGAGGGTACTTTTACTACTTTGGTAGGACCTAACAGTTCGGGAAAAAGTACTTTAGTATCTTTAATCATGAATAAGTATACCTATACTGGGACTATTGAAATAAATAATAAAAATATTAAAAATATAGATATGCTAAAGAATAATATAGTAGGTGTTTTAAATCAAGATATGATAAGTGATTTTAATCATTTTACTGTATTAGAGTGGATTAATTATTATATAAAAGATAATGATTTAGATTCTATTATTAAACAATTTAAAATAAAACATTTATTAAATCAAAAGATTGCTAATTTAAGTGATGGTGAGAGGCAAATAATTTCATTAATTGGTATGTATCTAAAAAAACCATTATTGTTGATATGTGATGATGCATTTAGATTAATTGATTTAGTACAAAAGAAGCAAATTTTTAGTATCTTAAAAAAATTAGCTAAAGATGGGATAACTATTTTAAATATTACTTCTGATATAGAAGAATCATTATATGGAAATGATGTTATGTTATTTAATCATAGCAGTATTATTTTAGCTTTGCCAGTCGATAAGGCTTTTGAAATTGAAAAACCTTATTTAGAAAATAATTTATCATTACCTTTTATAGCTGAGTTATCGCTTAAATTGAAATATTACGGATTAGTTAATAAGATTTATTTATCAAATAAGAAATTAGTTGATTATTTATGGAAGTAGTATTTAATCAAGTAGATTTTAAATATAATGATAATCTAGTATTAGATCATTTTACTTGGCGAGTGCCTGATGGACAAATTAGTGCGATAATAGGTGTAAATGGTAGTGGAAAAAGTACATTAATGTCCCTTATCAATCAATTATTAGAACCAACTAAAGGACAAGTTATTATATCAGATTTTGATAAATATAATTTACATCAATTAGTAGGTTTAGTTAGTATTAATAGCCAATTTCGATTTCAAACGGTATATGAAGAATTTGAATATTATTTAGAACTAATTAATTATACAACAGGAAAAAGGCATCAACATATTCAACAAGCTTTAGTGATGTTAGGTTTAGATAATATTCAGTTAGATAGAAATATTAATACTTTAAGTAATAGTGAAAAAATTTTATTAAAATTAGCGCTAGTATTATCTATTAATCCTAAAATATTAATTATTGATTCCGTTTTAGATTATTTAGATAGTTATCATAAAAAACAACTTATTAAAATAATAAAAAAATTAAAAAGGCGATATCAAAAAACAATTATTATAATTAGTAATGATATTGATACAATGCATAAAGTAATTGATTATGTATATATATTGAGTAAAGGACAAATAGTTTTAGAGGGAAATAAATATGAAGTATTTTCAAAAGTTCAAGAATTAAAAAAATATAAACTTAAAGTGCCTCAAATTATAGCCCTAGAAAATATAGTTTATGAAAATAAAAAGATTAAATTAGGTTATAGAGATGATATCAATGATTTATTAAAGGATATTTATCGTAATATTGAATAATGTAGAGGAGGTATATGCATGCGATATTTATTAACTGTGTCTTATGATGGATCTAAATATAAAGGATATCAAAAGCAAGTCAGCGAGAAAACAGTTCAAGGGGAGATTGAAAAAGTTTTAACTAAAATTAATAGTGATAGTGAAGTAAATATATCAGCGTCTGGTAGAACAGATGCTGGAGTTCATGCTTTAGGTCAAAAAATACATTTTGATTTAGATAAAGATATTGAAGAACTTAAATTAAAACAGAGTTTGAATAGTATGTTACCAGGGGATATCTATGTAAAAAAGGTAGAAGTGGTTAAAGATGATTTCCATGCTAGGTTTAATGTAAAAGCTAAAGAATATATATATCAGATTAATATGGGAGAGTATAATCCTATTGAGAAAGACTATGTTTATCAATATAACAAGAAATTAGATGTACCAGAAATAGAAAGAGCTCTTAAGTATTTAGAAGGAACACATAATTTTAAATCATTTACAAAGGCTAATGAAGAAACAGAAGATTATACCAGAACTATTGTTCAAGCTAAATTGATTAGGGATTTAAGAAATATAAATAAAATTACTATATCCCTACTTGGGACTGGCTTTTTAAGATATATGGTTAGAAATATTGTTGGTTTATTAATTGAGATAGGTGAGGGTAAAAGAAAAAGTGAAGATATATTTGATATCATAGCTGCAGAAGATCGTAATGTAGCAGGGATAACTGCTCCTCCGAATGGTTTATATTTAAAAGATGTATTTTATTAAAAAGTATTGAAAAAAATACTTTTTTTCGTTATAATGATATTTAGAATAAGAAGAGGGTGAATATATGGATCAATTATTAATAACTAATATAGATGGAACTACTAGTAATGCATGGGGTATTTTTTATACTAATAATGGTAGGTTTTATGCTATATATACTAAAAAGGAAAAAGATCAAAATGGATATATATTATTAAATGTAGTAAAGGTATTGAAAGAGGTTATTAATACACCAACAGGAACACAAGTTACAGGAAAATATGTTGGAGTAGAAGTAACTGATCAGAGTGAATGGGATTTAGTTAAATCAGATATAAGTGCTATTATGGCTAATAAACAAAATGGGACACCTACTACAGTTCAATATTTGAATACAGCTGATATTAATGGAATTGCTATTAAAAGCTTTAAAGAGTTTAAGTTAAGAGCTGATATTATAAATATATTAGTACCATTTGATAATAGTGTTGTAACGCCAAATAGTGGACAAGAAGGTTCAGCTAATTCAGTTAATCCATTTATTAGTGAACCAATGCAACCAGCTGATATTGTGCCACAACCGGTTGTTACTATTCCTGGAATCGAATCTACGGCAATGCAACCTGCAGTTAATCCAACAGAGGATACTGTATCACAACCTGTTCCACCTAGTGTAGTAAATCCGATGCCA
>CANQEN010000043.1 GCA_947595045.1 uncultured Bacilli bacterium
ATATAAAAAAAAAAAAAAAACAAGTAGTTTTTTTGCTAATTATATTTTTAATTACTACTTGTTTGATAAAATGTTTTAGTTAATAATGAATCCTTAATCTTAATTATTTTTTATACATAATTAATTGATCATCCATTAAATAAATTTTATTATTTTGATCCATTATATCCATAATTGATGTATTAAAGTAATCAACTAAATCTTTAATTGTATCTCCCTCTTTAGTTACAAAGATAGATACATCAGCACTTGGTATTAATATTTCTTGATTAGGATAAATAAAGTCATCTTTATCTAATCCATTAATAGCTAGTAAATCATCTAATTTAATATTATAGCGATTAGCTATTTCATATAAACTATCTCCTCTTTTTATTTTATAAGTAATCAACATAGATTGCTTATTATTAGGTACTACAATGTAACTGCCTGGTATTACTGTATCTATATTATTTAATGATTTTAATGTATCAGCTGTAGTCCCAAACATACTTGCTATACTATTTAAAGTATCATTTTCCATAACTTGATATATTTTATACATATTCCACCTCATTTTATTATATGTATTCGCATATTATATTGTGAAAGGATTGAATAAAATGAGAAAAGAATTACCTAAAGTATTTAAAAATAATATAACTAAACCTATCAATAATAATAAAACAGTGTATTATGGTGCAAATGATAGAGTAGCCGATAATAAAATAACTGATATTGATAAGTTATTCAAACAAAATAAAATATACCGTACTAATGTTAAAATTAAAACAGATAGTAAGGAGTTAGAAACGAAAATAATCGGTCGGTCTACTAAACATTTAATTACTATTAATAATGAATTAATACCTATTAATAGTATTATTTCATTAGAAGTACTTGAATAAAATAAAAAAGCAGACTAGAAATATGAACTTGTCAATAAAAAGTTATTATTTAAACCCTAGTTGAGTTCTATACTCGATTGGGGTTTTATAATTTAAAGCATAACTAGGTCTTAAGTAATTATGATTATAAATAATAGCATTTATATAATCTTCAACAGTATCATAATCATCTTGTTTGAAATCTATATACATTTTTTAACCAGCCATTTTTCAGTGAAATTATTGAATTATCTGTTGGAGTTCCTATTCTCGACAGTGACTTAATTGTGTTATAATCTTTGTGTGCATTGTTAAATGCCACTGAGGAAGATATTGTGCCTTGTTCTGAGTAAAAAATTGTATCTTGGCTTTTATATCCCCTTTTTATTTTGTTATTCCACGTACCTTCTAAAGCTACTTTATGATTTACCATACTTATTCCATGATATAATGATTTTATATTGAAACTAATCATAGAATCATCAAAAAAATCTACATAATATGTCCAATCATTATTAATAAGATTAGGATATTTTAGTGATTCTTATCCTGGTTTTTTATAAACAGAATAATGTTTGGCTTTACTTCTTATTTTTACACACTTTATGGACTAAATTATCTGATACTACCCGTCCTGTTTCTTTTCTTATTAAATAATTAATTCTATGATATCCATAATTTGGTTTTATTTTATGAATATCTTTTATTAATGTTTCTAAATATCGACGATTGATTTCATATTGATTTTAAACATCTTTAGTTTTTCTTCTTTTGGATAGTAATTATTCTTTCCAACTTTTGACCTTCCACTTGGCATATTATCATCTCCTTTATTAAATTATACCAAAGAAAAAGTAAACACATATTTTTTGTGTCTACTTTTATTACAACTCCATAGAAATAGTTTACTTTTTATTTTATTCTGTTCTTAAAGCTTCAACAGGGTCTTTCTTACTTGCCATTTTAGATGGTCTTGTTCCTGCTATTACAGTAAGTAATGTACTTAATATTATTAAGAATATAGCGCTTGTTATTGGTAAATGGGCAATTTGTTTTACATTAACAAATTGTGCCACTATTTTATTAATTATAGCTGACATTAATAAACACATTAATACCCCTAAAACACCTGCTACAAAACCCTCTATTATAGTTTCAGCTCTAAATACTCGTTTAACATCTTTTTTACTAGCACCAATTGCTCTTAATATTCCAATCTCTTTCGTTCTTTCAAGAACACTTATATGAGTAATAATAGCAATCATAATACTTGAAACAATTAAACTAATTGCTACAAAACCTATTAAGATATAAGAAATAATATTAACAACAGATGTAATACTACTTATTAATGTTTTAAGTAAATCATTATATGAAATAGTTAAATCTTTATGTCCTGCTTTTTCTTGTTTTTTATTATAATCATCCATTAATTCTACTATTTTATCTTTAGATTCAAAATCTTTTGGATAAATACTTATTTTACTTGGTTTATTAGTATCTACAATCCCCAATGTTTTACAAACTCTCTCATAAGTATTTTTCTCATTATCAAATGGAGTACCAGTTAAAACATTTATATCTTTATTTTCAATTTGTTCTTTATAAATATTAGTTTTAGCTACATTATTTATAACATAATCTACTAAAGAATGTTTATACCCAATTAAATTATCTTGATCAGATGAACCATTCTTTTTAACAATACCAACAACTTTAATATCTAATCCATTATTAACTATTTCTTTCATGTATTCATTATCACTAGAATAATCAATATAAATATCATTTAACTTTTTATAATAGTCAGTATTTAATACTAGTTTATAAGATGTATTTAATATATCATCATATTCATATTGTTTTTCTTTTATTTTCTTATTTTCTTTTAATATATCATTTAATTCATTACGATCTTTTATATCAAGAGCATATAACACAGAATCAGGAATAACTCCATCTTCTCCTACTATTAATACTAATTCATTATACTCTTTAGGATATCTTCCAGCTAATACTTCATATCTATTACCATTTTCATCATCATTTTCTAATAATTCAGTAAAAACTGGTTCTGGTTCAGTATCAATTAAATTAGCTAGTTCTCCTGATGTATCTTTTACATTAGCAATTGTAAGAAGATTAAAACTATTAGGATTAACTCTTATATAATCATCATGTTTTGTTGAATAAATTTGTAAATCTAAATTATAACTATATTGAATTTCAGAAGCATATTCTTTAAATTCTTTTGTAGAATCCATATATTTTTTAAATTCTTCTAAGTTATTTTGTTTTACTACATCATTTGTTAGTGACTGAATTTCACTATTTATATCATCCTTAGAACATAATTTATTATCAGGACATTCTTCTTTTTCATTTCCAAATAACCCCTCTGTTAAATATTTAGAAATATTTAATGATTCTTCTTCTACAGTAAGAGGAAATTCTTCTAATGATTCCTTTTCTCTATATGCTACAAACCCAGAAACACCATTTGATAGCGCTAATATCAAAGCAATTCCAATAATACCAATACTACCTGCAAAAGCAGTTAAGAATGTTCTTCCTTTTTTAGTCATTAAGTTATTAAAAGATAAGCTTAATGATGCTAGAAAAGACATTGATGTTTTAGAAGATTTATTCTTTTCAATAATTTCTTCTTTTTCTTTTTTGTCGTCATAAGGATTAGAATCGTTTAAGATTTTCCCATCTTTTAACTCGATTATTCTAGTTGAATATTCATGAGCAAGTTCTGGGTTATGAGTAACCATAATAACTAGTTTATCTTTAGATATTTCTTTTAATATCTTCATTATTTGAATACTTGTATTAGAGTCAAGTGCTCCCGTCGGTTCATCAGCTAAAATAATATCTGGATCATTAACTAGCGCTCTAGCAATAGATACTCTTTGCATCTGTCCTCCAGAAAGTTGATTTGGTCTTTTATTTAGATGTTCTTTTAATCCAACTTTAGTTAGTGCCTCAACAGCTTTTTTTCTCCTATCTTTTTTAGGTATTCCCGATAAAGTTAAAGCAAGCTCTACATTTGCAAGTATTGTCTGATGAGAAATTAAGTTATAACTTTGAAAAATAAAGCCAACTCTATGATTTCTATAACTATCCCAATTTTTATCTTTATATGTTTTAGTAGAAATACCATCAATAATTAAATCACCACTATCATAGTGATCTAAACCTCCAATAATATTAAGTAGAGTTGTTTTTCCACTACCACTTTGACCTAATATAGAAACAAATTCACTTCTTCTAAAATCAATACTTATCCCTTTTAAAACATGCTGTTTATTTGTTCCTACTTTATAACTTTTTTGAATATTTTTTAATTTTAACATATACTCCCTCATTTCCAATTTATATTCATTTTTATTAAATTAATTAACTGTTGCTATTATTATACACTTAATTTAATTTTAGTCAATAGTTAATTATTTTGTATATAAGTTATTAGTCGTTCTTTATTATTTTCTTGATAAGCACTATATTTTCTCTTTAATAATAATTCTTTAATTAACAATAAATCATTATTAGTTATATTAGTTAATTTATTTAATCTTTTCTGATTAATAAGTTTAGTTGATACACAATTATTATAATCCGTTTCACTATATCCAAATAAGTGTAATTTATCTTGATATTTATCTTTAAACTTTTGAGCTATTAATAATCCTTCTGGATCAAAGTCGCCATTATAATGTAATTGATTATTTTGTTCAATTAATTTATCTAATAATAAATAAACACTTATATTAGAAAAACCACTAGTTATAATAACACTAACATCTATTTTCCTAGCCATTATTTCAGTTAATATAGAAGGATTTTCAAAAATATATACTTTTTTATTCTTAGTATCAAAACTATTACTATTAATAATATTTTGAATATTTAATATTAATGATTCTTTATTCTTAGCGAACATATTAATATATTCTCTATTAGAATATAAGTTATAGGTTATAACAAAGTTAGATATATTATCTATTTGAATATTGTATTTAGCTAATAATTTAATTTTATTCTCTCTATTACTAGGATAATCACTATTATTAAGATAAGATAAGGCATATAGAAATAGTTTCATATAATTGGTATCAATATCTAAATAATGAGGATCTTTAGTATAAGTAGATGAATAAATAGGTAATAATATACTATCTTTATGTAAATTATTTATTAATTTAATGATATTAGTTAATTCAAGGGTTAATGATTCTTTATTTTTTATATACCGTTGATGAATAATATTATAAGCATTATTTTTGTTATTGATTAAGGTATCTAACCATTCTTTACCCATAACAGTACTATTATTAATTAGGTCTTGATAATATGATTGTTCCTCTTTAGATAGAAGAGTTTTATATTCCCTATTAGTAATTAGATTAATTCCTAAATACTCTGATACTAAAATAGCTATATTAAAATCTTCATATTTAGAGTTTTCCATTAATTTAATAAATTTTTTTATGGAGATTGAAAGATTCATTCCTGATTGATAATTAACACCTAATAGTTTAGATAAAACATTAGCTTCTATTTTAGTACCATCATTATATTGAGCATTTATATCAATGTTAAGTTTGTCGATTATTGACTTTGTAATACTAGTAAATTATTTCATATTGATATGGTAAAATATATTTATTAATACAATCCTTTATTACATTATGACTTGGTTGGTCTTGTTCCATTATATTCATTACTCTTAAGTCAAACTTACAAAGTTTTTCTATTTCTCTTACAGTACTTTTAAATTTTGGGAAACAAAAAAAATAATAAAAAGACTGAATGAAATTATTTCATTTCATTACAGCCCTTTAATTATTAGTAATATTTTGTCCAAGTTGTTGAACTGCTTGTTCTAATTCATCTATATAAATATTAATATCAACAATAGCTACAGCAATTTTAGCTTTTATGTTAGATACAATAGTACTAAATTGTTTACCCTTTTGAATAATGAAGTCATCTAATTCAGTAGTAAAATATTCATTATAAATTAAACGTTCTAATACTCCTAAATAGCTGAAAACAATCCATTCAATATCATCAATAATATCAGACATTTTATTAAGACTATTTCGTAATTCCTCTCTATTAAATAATTTAACTTCATCACTATTCGATTGCCAACTAAAATTCCACGCATTTGGATTATCATAATCAAAAGTATCATCTGATATTTTTAAAGTAGTATTTGAAATATTAGCTATTTGTTGTAAAGTCGTTTTTAGTTCAAAATTCAAATCACGAATTTCTCTATAAACAGCTTTCAATGTCCCATCGGCTTCAAATTCATTTGCGCCTATATATTCCACAATACTTTTACGAAGTTCATCTGCTTTCTTCCCTACCATACCTCTAGTACTTTCATCCATAAAATTAGAAAATTTAGTCATATCAGTCAATATTTCGCGTTGATATTCATCTAAAGTAGTTAAATCATTCTCCACCTGATTCCAATTAACTTGTATATCCTTATTCATTTATATGCTCCTTATTATTTATAATATAACATAGCTTTCATTCTAGAACAAGTAAATTAACTTATAATGACATAATTTGACATTTACATAAAGATTAAAATTAAGATCCCTACTATAAAACAATAAGCTACGAAGTATATTAATTTGCCATTATTAACTATATTCCTAAACCATTTTGTTACTAAAAAAGTAACTACTAATGATACTAATAGCGCTATTAAATAGTAAAACAAGGTAATGGCATCAATAGTTGTCTTAAATATATCAGTAACCTCTAAGGCCATAGCAGCAATACTCATAGGTATATATAACATAAATGAATATTTGAAAGCAGTATCACGGGTTAAACCTTGAGTTAATCCTCCTACAATAGTAGAACCACTACGACTTATACCAGGAAATAAACCTAGTATTTGAAATAATCCAATAGTTAAAGCATTCTTACCACTTATATCATAATCATGTTTTTTACCCTTAAAATTACGAATAATAAATAATAATATAGCTGTAATTATTAATGATATTCCCACTATTTTTATATTATTTTCTATTTTAGCAAATAAATCTAATTTACTAACTACTAAACCCATTAATCCAGCTGGAATACAACCTAATATAATTAACCAACAATATTGATAATCATATTTAGCTTCTTTATTATGATTAAATAAATATTTAAAAAAGTTAGTTATTAATCTAATAATATCATCCCTAAATAATAATATAATGGCAATTAAACTACCAAAGTTAGTCACAATAGCTATTGTATCAAAATTGATATCTAAATCTAATAAATTCTTAAAAATCATCAAATGACCACTAGATGAAACAGGGATTGTTTCAGTCATTCCTTGTATAAAACCTAAAAAAATATATTTGCATAATTCTATAAAACTCATAAAGCCTCCTTATTTTGTTATTCTAATTAATTATATAACAATTTCTAGGTTTTATAAATAATTTTTAATCTTTTTAATAATATTAAATTAGGTGATATTGTGTTAGCTCGTTTTTTTTGGTTTTTATTTGGTTTTGGTTTAAGCGTAATTGGATTAGTTTTTATTATTAGCTATCTAAATCTATTATCTGTTGGGTATAATTTTAAAGAATATGTCAATTTTATAATTAGAAGATTAGAATGCTGGAATGTTATTATCGGATTTATAATTATGATGATTTGTATCTATAAAGGAGGCAAATATGAACTATATTTATGATATATTTTTAAATTTAAATGAAACCTATTACGATTTCTATGAATGGAATAAAAGAGATAATATTATTCATGTAAAAAAAATACCTATTCTTAAAGTACAAACCGATATTTTAATGGATATTTTAAAAAATAAAACTAAATTAGAAATTACTTTTGTTGATAGATATAAAGAAAAAGCTGAATTATTTCAAAATAAAACTAAATACAACTATGTCTTAATTAGTGATAGTAAAATGGTAATTGGCATTGAGTTTAATAATAATGGATATGTTACTAAAAAATCATCTTTATTAATTGATGATGAAAATGATATATTAGAAATTTTATTCTCAATACCTAACTCTACTATATCATTTCACATATTAAAAGCTGAAAGTATTGTATCAAATACTCGCAAAGAAATTGATAATAAGAAATATATTATTAAAACATTGAAACAAATTGATAAAGAACAATTAAAATATTTATATTTTGAATGTTTTAATCAAAAAGAAGATAATACTGTTATTGTTTTAAAGAACATTTTAACAGAAGTAATGAAAAATAATGATCAAATTCAAACTACTGTTTATAATTTTTTAAAGTTAGTTTCTATGGCCAATTCATGATATAATGCTATTGAGGCGATTTTATGGATGTAAAAATTATTGATTACGATCATTTAGGTAGAGGAATTGCTAAGAACAATGGTAAAATTATTTTTATACCTAATTCTATAGTTGGTGAACGGCTAAATATAAAAATTATCAAGAGTAAAGCCAAATACGATATTGGTGAAATTGTGTCTTTTATTGATAAAAGTATACACAGAGTTGATAATTTATGTCCATATTATAATAAATGTGGTGGTTGTAATATATTACATATGGAATATAAAGAACAATTACAATTTAAGCAACATAAAATAATTAATATATTTCAAAAATATCTGCATATAGATACTAATATAATTGACAACATAGTTCCCAGTAACAAACAATTTAATTATCGAAATAAAGTAACTTTACACCTAAAAAAAGGAATTAGAGGTATGTATGCTCAAAATAGTGATAAAATCGTCCCTATAAAAAAATGCATTCTATTAGACCCTACTATTAATGATGTTCTTTCTAATAAAAAATTAAAATCTAAATTAGTTATACGTACTAATGGTAAAGATATTTTAACAAATGATGACCAACGTTTAAAAATAACAATTGGAAAATTAACATATTTAGTATCAATAAAATCTTTTTTTCAAGTTAATCTTAATATAACTCATAAATTATATGATAGAATTAAGCAATTAGCTAATTTAACTGGTACTGAAACAGTAATTGACTTATACTGTGGCACAGGTACAATTGGTCTATATTTAAGTGATCAAGCAAAAGAAATTATAGGTATTGAAATAAATGAGCAAGCTATTATGGATGCTAATCAGAATAAGCAAATAAACAATATTAATAATGCCTTATTTATTTGTGGAGATGTATCAGAAGAACTGCAAATAATAGAAAAAAAAGTAGATATTGTAATTGTTGATCCACCAAGACGAGGGTTAGATACCATAACGATTAATAAAATTATATCTTTAAAACCTAATAAAATAATATACGTTTCTTGTGATCCTATGACCTTAGTTCGAGATTTAAAAATATTAGGTAGTAATTATCGTATTAATAAAATTATCCCATTTGATATGTTTCCTAATACTCATCATGTTGAGTGCTTAACTTTATTAATAAGAAAAGATTGATATAATCAAAAATAATACTATTAATAATACTTTTCTATAAATACCTTGAACTGAAAAGACTGGATTTTATAAATCGGTTTTTTTATTAATCAATATCAAAATAATTAAAGTTATTTTAGGTAAAAGTTTTAAAATAAAATTATAATTAATTGGACAAAAGTATGATTAAATGATTAACTATAATATAATTTACATTAAAATTTATTCATGATATAATAATGATAATAATGATAGGAGTTATATGTATGATTTCAATTGATAACCAAATAAATAATGCTTCTCGCAAATATACCTTATTAGCTATAACAAAAACAATTGACAATAAATTATTATCTGGAATGAGTATTAAAGATTTTTTAGATGAAAACCCAGACTTAAATACATTTTTTAGTAATAATAAAAGCTTATATAATATTTTAAATGAACATGGAACTACTATAACTAATGATGATTATAACAATATTATAAAAGATATCATTAATAAATATTATAATAAAATACCAATAAATAATACACAAAGCATACCAAATGATAATCTTGTTGATAACTCTAATGTAGTTTATTTAAATAATAGAGTAAACACACTTAGTAGTACAGATTATATAAATAAGACAAAGAAAAAAATATTTAATAATAAATCTGGATATATGGATGCCTTATTATTAGCCTTTATTGTCGGTGCTTTTATTGGAGTATTATTTATAAATTTATACGCCAGAATATTACAAACAATTTAGAAAAAAGAAGAAAAGAGGTTATGATACTATGAATAATGAAAATAATAATATAGCTACTCCAGTGAGCCCTGTTACTCCAGTGAGTCCTGTTACTCCAGTGAGTCCTGCTACTCCAGTTGGTCCTAGAAAAATGAATGAACCAATTGGTCTTTTTGGATCTTTAA
>CANQEN010000044.1 GCA_947595045.1 uncultured Bacilli bacterium
TATATATTAAAATCGCTGATTAGGTGAAAAGTTGTAGATTACTACGTTACTCGCACCAGATTGATACCAAACTCGGACTAGTACAGTTCGAGTTTTAAAATGTTCTAATTTATGATATAATTTTTATAAGTCGAACTGATATATTTGTCAATTTAGAAAACATACTTTCATATTGTTATAGATAATATGCTATACGAAAATATTATAGGTGATATGTGCTAGAAAGAGGTACTATGAGTGTTGATACAATAAAAAATGATTTAACAAGTATTATCAATAAAAAAATAAAAAATTATTCTAGTATAATTATAGAATCTTTTGTTGAATTTTATGGTGAAAAATATAGACCAATCATATTAAATAGATTTACTAATATAAGTTATTTATATTATATAACTGATTTAGATATTTTTTATATTGTGAAAGAACTCTCAAAGAAAAATAATGAGGAATATAAAAATATAATTTTTACTATACCATATATCATATATTTGATCCAAAATAAATTTTACAAGCAAAAAGTAACACGGCATAATTTTTATGAATTAGGTTTAAATAAAATTATAGGGGCATCTAGTAATGCTTTGTTTTCTGAAAGCTTAATCCAATATTCGATTGCATTAGCACTTCGCGATGACAACGAAAATTCTTATGAGATTAATATACCTATGAATAACGATATTAAACGAATTATTGCTTTACCAATTTTTTCATCTGATGATAGAAGTTTCTTTCACGAGTTAAATCATGCAATATGTTCACAAATGACTTTTAGAGATAAAAAGCCAATAATTAAGTGTGGATTAGAGTATGAAGATAAGGATAAATTGTATATATATGAAATTATAAACGATAAAATATCACTAGAAATTTACAATATATTCAAGTCAAAATGTCATGATAAAATTTTAGATTTTAATATATTAAACAAAGAATTAACTAATGCATATGAAAGTTATCATTATTTGATTGATTCGTTTTATGAACACTATAAAGAAAAATTAAAATCATCAAGCATTGATGATATTTTTCAAATAGTAGAAAAAGATGCAAAAAAGCAGTTTGAAGATTTATCTAATATAGTAGAAAATAAGAAATCAAATAAAAAATAGTTTGTTGTACTCCTTCCTTTAGGGCACCAGATAGATAAAAAACTCGAACTTTTTCGAATATTGATATTCAGAATAACCTATTAGGTATTTTGTTAAAACATAATATAATAATTAATTATTAATGTTTTTGGAGATAGACATATGAATGATAAAAGTAATGAACAAATACAAAAAGCAAGGCAATTTTGCCAAGAGGTAAAAAAAATTGCCCAAAAATATGATGTACCATTTTTTGTAGTAACAGATGGAGCTAGTGCTATATCTAATAATGGATGTCCAGCTATAAAAAATGCTAGAGATAGTCATATTTTATGGGAAAAAGAAAACGGATATGATCCTGATGAAGATTGGAGTAAAGATAGTTAATTTAATATCCTATTATTGTGATAAGTTCCAACAAAGTTAATTATATTATGAAAGCAAGTAATTATTCTTTAAAATTCATTGAAAAAACAGCGCCTTAAAATCTTTTAGGTTTTAATCTTTTAGTAAAGATCTGTATATTTTTTGGTCCAATTAATTATATAACAGTTTAAAATTTTTTGAATATTTTATCTTTTTATTACAGTTAATATTTTTTATACTATAAATATTGAATAAAAAATATATAAATGATAAAATATTACTTAGATGGGGGAAAGTTTAATTATGAATTACTTAGAAAGAAATAAAATAATAAATAAGTATTGCAAAACAATAGACACTAATCATTTAATTGCTTTATGTGAAATTGGAACTGATTATGAATCTTTTTGTAATGATTTAGAAATTTTAATTAAATCTAAAAAAAATAAAGATTTAGTACAAAAAGTATACGATGCTATTAAAGGAAAATTCTCTTTTGGTAACTTCAAATATAAAAATTTTATGGAAAAACATAAACATACTATTGAAATAATGAATAAGTATTATTGTTTAGATAGATTAACTATTTTCAGTTATAATTCAGAAGGAAAACGTAAACAAAATTTAGCTGAAGATTATTTTTATCAATATATTAAAGAGCATAAAAAAGATATAGAGAAAATAAAAGCATTAGCATTAAAAGTTAGAGAACTAGGATTTCACAAGATTAATTTTGGGGAACAATTAGATTTCACTGAATATGAATATGAATTATATAATATTTATAGTAATGTTTATAATATTAGTACATGTGACTTTGCTTTCTTAGAAAATATGGAAATTAAACCCACATATTTAAAAGAACCAATTAAATATAAGACAAAAAATTCATGCTATTGTATGTTCTTACAATGTTTTAATAATGCAGAAATAATTCCTTATGAAGATATAATACTAAATAGTTTAATATTTGATTTAAGAAAATTACCAAATAAAATAACAATAAAATCTACTATTAATGTAATCCAAGAATTAGCAAATAAAAACGAGCAAGAGTATATAAATATAAAAAATGCTATAGATTTGAGTATAACTACTAGCAATTTAGTAAATCATTTTAATGAATTGCTAATAATATATAATAAGATTGATAAAGAAAAAAACAATAAAGAATTATTAATATTATTAAATCAAATGACAAATATATTAGGACAATTACAATCCTTTGAAGGATTTTTTCAAAAACAAATAATAAGTAATTCTAAGAATATTACGAATGACACAATCGAAAAAGAAAAAAGATTATATTTAGATAGAAAATCTTGGGCTAATGTTGATATCGATTAATTTTATCAAAATTGAATTAGTATTTAAAAAGTATTATCATAAACTAGGAGGTAAAAAATTTTTATGAAAAAATACAGTATATTTGATTTATTTATAGTAAAGCAAGATAGAGGTAACGGTACTCATCAATGTTTTATTTGCAAACAAGATAAGAAGCATGAATACTACATTGAAATATTTACCAAAACCAAAATGAAAGTTAATGATGATTCGTTAATTGAACCATTTAAAAATTATTTTTCACCATTAACATGGTACAAATTATCACATGATAATAAGATAAGCGACCCATTATCATTCCCCCTTTCACGACTATTAGAGGAATATAATAAGATTAATTATCTTAATTATAATTTAGAAACGGATGAGGAAACTATAATTGATTTTTTAAATACACGCGGTTTATATGAATCTTCTAAAATATATATGAAAAAAAGATTAAAATAAAAGCAATAATGATAAAAACTAAGAGTTTTAATTTTGAACTGAACCCCAAAAGTTGGACAGTTAATTAACTTAAGGATTGTAACCTATATTGAATGGGTGACAGTCCTTTTAATTTTACTTTAATCCTATCATAATTGTAATATTTAATATAGTCATCTATTGCTTTTATACTTATCTTCTTGATCATAAAACATTTCTGTTTTTAAAATGCCAGAGAAATTTCCCATCATTCCATTGTCCATACTATTTCCTTTTCTTGACATACTTTGTTTTATTCCTTTACTTTTAATCTTTGCTGATAAGAATTATGTTGATATTACCATCCTTGATCACTATGAAATATTAGTCCTTCAAGATTATCATTTTTATCAAATGCTTTATTAAGCATATCATTTATTTGTTCTAGATTAGGTGATTTTGAAGTATTGTAAGATATACTTCACCATTATAACCGCCAAGTATTGGTGATAAATAACATTTTTACACACGTTATATTTTAATACTAAAGTACTAACACTCATTCCTTGTTTTTTTCATTATATATATTTATTTTATTTCCGTAACTCAATTTGCTCATATAAAAAACCCCGTTTCTATGTCCAAGAAACGGGGTTCATATCATTTCTACTCTTAGTTTTTTATTCAGATTATTTAATTTTACCTTTAACTCCCTTTATACCATTAGCATAATTACTTAATATATTAGTATTAAATGAATATGTTTTTTTACTACGAGCTTTATAATTTTTAATAGCTATAGTTATCATATCATCTAATAATTCTTCATATTTTTTACCAACTGGTTCCCATAAATAGAAAGATAAACTACCAGGGATAGTATTAGGTTCATTAATATATATTTTATTATTCTTTTTATTTATTAAAAAATCAATACGACAAACGCCACTTAAATTTAGAGCAACAAAAGCCTGTTTAGCTATATCTTTAACATCTTTCTCTACATTTTTATCAATTCTGGCTGGTATAATCCTTTTAGCACTAACCATACCTTTACTACCAATTGAAGCTTTATTTAAACCTTTAATAGTTCCTTTACCTTTTCCATTACCAATATATTTATCGGCATAAGTTAATAAATCATTACTAGGTAATACCTCCTCCAAAGCACTAGTTTGTTGATAAGTATAATCTCCTAATACACTACAATTTACTTCAATTAAATTTTCTACTGCTTTTTCAATAATAATTTTATTATCATATTTAATAGCTTCTTCTATGGCACTATCTAATCCTGCTTCTTCATGAACAAAAGTAATACCTACACTACTACCTAATTTAGCTGGTTTAACAATAACAGGATAGCCTATTTTTTTAATATTATCTATTATCTCATCTTTTGATTCTGCATATTCGCTATCATAAAACCAAGTGTAATTTACAATTGGGAATCCCATAGCTTGAAATACTTGTTTCATTACTACTTTATCTTGTCCTAAAGCACTACCTAATACATTACTACCTACATATGGTATACCAACTGTATCTAAATATCCTTGAAGGGTTCCATCTTCAACATTATTTCCATGTACAATTGGGAATACTAAATCTAACTCAGTGATATTCTTTTTAAATATTCCTTTAGTTTTTTGTAAATAGAAATGTGAACCATCCTTTACCAAAACACATGGTGTAGCATATTTCTTTAAATCTTCAAAATCTTTATATATATCGAGTTCCATTAACATTTTTCCTGTATACCAAATACGATCTTTAGTAATATATATAGGAACAATATCATATTTATCTTTATTTATATGTTCAATAGCTTGTATAGCTGAAATAATACTTACTTCATGCTCTACTGTCTCTCCACCAAATATTACACCTACTTTTAATCTCATATATACCTCTCCTATTCATTAAATAAATCTGGTAAATCATTTTCTAATAAGACATATGTATCTTTATGTTCTAGCTTTCTCATTAAAGGAAAGGCTTCTTTAACATCATTTAAAACATATATTTTATCTTTATCAAAGTTGGATGCTATTATTCCATCATAGATAGGCTTAGTCTGATTCTTACCAATTAAAATAGCATAATCAACTTCCTGTGCTATATAAGTACCAAATTTATAATTAAGTTCGTATTGCTTTTCACCTAATTCAATCATTCCAGGCGTTACAATAATCTTAGTCCCAGGCATTAATCCTAATACTTCTACTGCCATTTTAGACCCTACTGGATTAGAATTATAAGCATCATCAATAATATTAATCGTACCATATTTTTTAAGCTCTAACCTATGTTCAATAACTTTTATACTATTAACTCCTCGCTTTAATTCATCAATACTCATACCTAACTTTTTACCAAGTAAAATACCGGATAAAATATTATATACATTGTGTTTACCTAATAATTTAGTTTTAAACGAATAGGTATTATCATCACCTTTAAAATGAATATCAAAGCTAGTTCCAGTATGGGATAATTTAATATTATCAGCATATAAATCTACATCATGATTTTCAATCCCTATCCAGTAAACATCACAATTATTTTTTATTTGATATGACCTTTGATATGGATCATCTCCATTTAAAATAGCAAATCCTCCAGGTATTAATGATTCAACTAATTCAAATTTTCCTTTTTGAATATTTTCTCTACTACCAAAACTTTCTAAATGAGCTTCACCAATAGTAGTAATTATTCCATATTTAGGATGCATTAAATCACATGTTTTTTTTATTTCGCCTCTTTTAAAAGCTCCCATTTCAGCAATAAATATATCATTAAATTTATCTAAATAATTATTAATAGAATTAATTAATCCATATGTCGTATTAAAGTTCTTAGGAGTAGGAAAAGGATTATATTTAATATTTAAAATATCACTAACAATATTCTTACTACTAGTCTTACCATAACTACCAGTAATACCAATCACTGGTATATTCATCGCTTTTAGTTTTTTTATAGCTTGATGTTTATAATGTAAATAAACCATTTTTTCAATAGGCTTGCTACATATATTAGCTACCCAAACTAAAATATAATTTAAATAAGTAATTAAGCCTAATACTAAATAAATTAAATAATATTCTTTTAAGAAATAATAACTAATACCTATAATAAAGGCATAAAGTAACATTGTAACTAAAAATAATCTTTTTATTCTAGCTGTTATAACTAATGGCTTTTTACTTTGATCATGTTTTATTTGATTATGATATATCAATAATAATATAAAATAAAAAATAATAATTAAACAAGCACTTATATCTTTACTAAAAAAATAAGTAATAAGAACTAATGGAAAAATAATATCAATATTTAAAAACGTCTTTTTTTTATTTTTCCATACCCAACTTATATAACGACCTGATTCATCGTAAAAATTTTGTTGTAACATATGAAATGATTTCTTTGTTTTACTTATACTAAATAATAAATATGATATTAATGATATAATAAATAAAGCCATACAACCACCTAACTTTCTAAAAAGGCTCTTAATACATTAATAGTTTGCTCAATTCTCTCTAAATATGCATAATGGGTACAACCCTCATAAATAACTACACCAGCATTTTTTATTAATTTTTCTAATTCATATGCATCTTCAACTGGTACTTCAGTATCCATGGTTCCCCAAATAATTAAAGTGGGGCATTCAATATTAGATACTATATCAGTAATATCTAAATTAACATGTTCTACTAATATTTGACGCATAATTGGACTAGCATTTTTATAATCAGTTGAGCCTATATGTTTTTTAGCAAATCCTTCTAATTTATTTAATCCTGGTACTTGCTTTAATTTTTTAAGAGTTCTTGTTTTTAAACTTAATTTTGTTATTTTCTTTTTATATGGACTAGCTAATACTACTAATTTATTAACTTTATATTTACTAGCATACATTAAACTAATTTTACCACCAAAGGAATGTCCTACTAAAACAGGATTATTTATATTTAATTCATCTAATAGTTCTTTTATACATTCAACATAATCACTAATAGTCCATACTGATAATGGTTCACTACTTAATCCATGTCCTGGTAAATCCATTATAATAATACGATAATCATGACTAAAAGGATCAGCTAATGGCTTCATCATATCAATTAATTGTCCCCACCCATGTAAAAAGACAATTGCCTCACCATGTACATTGCCATAATCAATATAATTAATATCCAATCCTTTAATCTTCTTTATCATGTTTTCGCCACCATTTATTTTTTTCTTTTCGTCTTCTTTTTATTTTTTTTATTACTTATTTGTTTATTTTTTTCTTTTTTATTTTCTTTAGGTTTTGATTCTGTAACTTTAGATAATTTACTCTCTATTAATGGTAATACTCTAGGTCTTATTATACCCATAATTAAACATCCTACAATTAAAAATTCTCCTACTTGAATAAAATAATTTTTAGTAAAATGGGTTAAAAGGCAACTAATAATACCACTAATAGCAAAACAAATAGATGAAAAATTTTTAGACATCATTTCTACTAATAATAGAGCTATAACAACTCCTACCCATATCCAAACCACATAATCACCTACCATTATCATTATACTAAAGTAACTCCATTATTTCAAGCATTGTCAATACTTTTTCTTAATATTATGATCAACGCTAGAAGCAGTCTTAATAATATTACTTCCATATTGTTTCTTCAAATTATCTAGTGTTTCGTCTAATTTACTAACAGCTTCATTATCTATAACATTTTCAAATAATGATACTTGATAATAATTTTGGTTAACTAAGTTAGTTAAACTAATACCTACTAATCTAATTGGTTCATCATTCCATAACTCATTAACTAAATCTTTAGCTACATCATATATCTCTTTAGTTTGATTAGTAGCATTTTTCAATTTACGTTGATGAGATGATGATTTAAAATATTTATCCTTTAGGGTAACACCTATAACATAACAATATTTATGATAGCTACGTAACTCAACAGCTATATTTTCTACTAATATCTGTAAAATACTATATATCTGTTCTAACTTAGTAAAATTATATGGTAAAGTTGTAGAATGACTAATACCTTTATTTTCACTAGTATCACTAATTACTAAACTATTATCAATTCCTCTTGCATGGTTTACCATAATAGATGCTCTATTTTTAAAATACTTTGATAACCATAATTCATCACAACTAGCTAAATCCCCAATAGTATTAATATGTAACTCATGTAATTTAGCACTAGAACTTTTACCAATACCATATAATTCTGATACGTCTAAAGGATACATCTTAGTCTCTACTTCATTATTATATAAAGTATGTACCCGATTAGGTTTAGTAAAATCAGAAGCCATTTTTGCACACAATTTATTTTGAGCTACCCCAATATTAACTGTAAATCCTAGTTTATTTAAAATTTCATCTTTTAATTTATGAGCAAATAATAACGGATCTCCATATAAATTGCGAACAGGAGTATAATCTAGAAAACATTCATCAATAGATAAAATCTCAATATCAGGTGTATAATGTCTAATTAATTCAAATAACTTACTAGACATCTCACTATACCATTTATAATTAGGCGAAAAAATAGCTAAATTATAACATTTACGCTTAGCCTCCCAAATAGGCATAGCTGTCTTAACTCCTTTTCTCTTAGCACTCATGGATTTAGCTAATACAATTCCATGGCGATTAGCTTCATCACCACCTATAATAGCATCTATCTTTCTAATATCGGTTGTATAACCATCTTTTAAAAGTAAAAGAGCTGTCCAAGATAGAAAAGCATTATTAACATCAATATGCATAATAATTCTATCCATATAACCACCTTATCATCATTATACCATAACATTTATAAGATACAGAAAAAGAGTTTATTAACTCTCTTTATTAATTTAAATTATTCTAAAGTATATTTTTCAGTTTTTGAACCATTTGCACTATCCAAGTTAGTTATCTTTACACTAGATTTTAGATTAATGACTGGGTAAGTTTCAATAGTATTCCCCTTAGAACCCCAGGCTCTACCATTATTTTCGACATACCATATATAGTTAGCATCTGAACGAGCTGATAGTGTCCATTGATTATAATTAGACTTATATATCCAATTGTTGTTTATACATCCATTTGTATTATTCCAACTACCTAGAGCTGTATTACAATTATCACTCTTTGTTGCTTGAGCATAATCGCTAAGATACATTAACCCTACATAACCTTTCCATATTGTTGTTCTTGGTACTGCATCATTATCGTAATCCTTCGTAGGTGTTTCTGGTGTCTTATGTACTTCTGTCCCTCTCTCTGCATCCATTAGTCTATATATATCTGACAATGTTACTGTTTGTACCATATTAGTCCAGTCATATGCGCCCAAATACCATGTACTTTTCTCTATCATACTCTTCGCTTCTTCACTTAAGCCTTTTGGATTACCATTACTTCCTGTAAAATCACAGTCTGTTGTTTCGTTATTTTGTCCATTATAACTATAACACTTCCCATTTTTACTATTCCAATATAAACTTCCTGTTACACTATCACCATTTTTTCCATTTCCATATCCTGGATTCAATAACTTCATTAAGTCTGCTTGACTCCAGTCACCAATTATACCACCATCTGTGGCTACACTATTCCATGCTAAGTTGCCTATTGACTCATCTCTTATCAATTTAACCTTTCCATCGATTATTCCTATTATTCTCCATGTCTCATCATTGAATGTTACATAGTTATTTGGTGTTGCTCCTCTATATCTTATATTGCCATATGGGTCTACAAAGATACTACTACCATCTTTTGCTTCATTTAACTCATTTAGTATTGTTCCATATAGAGTATCACTATCAGCTGTTGTATATCTTTTACTA
>CANQEN010000045.1 GCA_947595045.1 uncultured Bacilli bacterium
TTCTCTCGCATTTCCATTGTAATACTTTTTTTTACAAAAGTAAACACCATTTACTTATTTGTCAACAGCCTGAAATAAAATATAAATATTTTTATCTTTAATATTTAGTAAATTTAATATATAATTATTTATAGACATAAGTTCAGATCCTTTCAATGTTTTTTAGACAATTACATTGTATCAAACTTATGTCTTTTTATTAAGTAAAAATAGTATTGATATTTTTACCCACCAACACTATTTATAATACAACCTTTCTTGGACATAGAAACGGGGCTTTTTATATGAGCAAATTGAGTTACGGAAATAAAATAAATATATATAATGAAAAAAACAAGGAATGAGTGTTAGTACTTTAGTATTAAAATATAACGTGTGTAAAAATGTTATTTATCACCAATACTTGGCGGTTATAATGGTGAAGTATATCTTACAATACTTCAAAATCACCTAATCTAGAACAAATAAATGATATGCTTAATAAAGCATTTGATAAAAATGATAATCTTGAAGGACTAATATTTCATAGTGATCAAGGATGGTAATATCAACATAATTCTTATCAGCAAAGATTAAAAGTAAAGGAATAAAACAAAGTATGTCAAGAAAAGGAAATAGTATGGACAATGGAATGATGGGAAATTTCTCTGGCATTTTAAAAACAGAAATGTTTTATGATCAAGAAGATAAGTATAAAAGCAATAGATGACTATATTAAATATTACAATTATGATAGGATTAAAGTAAAATTAAAAGGACTGTCACCCATTCAATATAGGTTACAATCCTTAAGTTAATTAACTGTCCAACTTTTGGGGTTCAGTTCATTTGGGGTTCAGATCGATATCAGTTTATTTTATTTTGTTAATTTTTCATAATGCGTTTTTTTATTTGTTCACTTAATGGGGACAGCTTATCATTTAATTATATAATTCTTTTTTGAGTAATTCTAAGTTTTGATACATAAGTTTAAAATAATCTAGCTCTTGTTTCCGTTCTTCCTCTTTTAAGTTAGTTAAATTATGTAGTTCAATTAATTCAATATCAGTATCTTCAATTAAATTATTAATGGTATCATTTACTTTTTCATCTTTCATGGTGAATATATATTTGATTTCCCCATCATCAATTAGATTCTCAACATCATATATTGTTTTCTGAACTAAGTTATCATTTTCTTCTAATGATATAACATTTAAATCATACTTACTTAAATATAAAAACAAATCATTACTAACAACGATTGTTTTATCATTAGCTCTGTTACTAACATCTCTATAATCAGCGTCTAGTTTAAATAGTTCTTGCTTTAAAATATCATAGTTTTCATTTATTTCTTTTGTTAAATAGGAACTAGTAATATATTCATTAAATCCTTTTTTTATATTATTAGCTATTGATAACAAGTTCATAGGATTTAACCATAATTCTTCCATTTTATTTTCTTGAATAATACTAGATGATACATCAATAATTTTTAAACTTTTATTATTTTTTAACATTTTATAAACATAGTTTTGATTATTTTCTTCTAAGCCATTGAAAATAAATAAATCTGTTTTACTATAATCTTTAAGTAATTTATCACTAACTACATAATCTGATTCAGAACCATCTGGATATATATTTTGAATAGTGCTATGTTCACCATATAATCTGTTTGTAATATATTCAATAGGATATGATGTTGTATAAATATCAATATCTTCCATTGTATCATTTTCAAAGCAACCACTTGTTAATATTATAGAAATAATTGCTATAATTAATTTTAATTTTTTCATTTAATATCCTCCATATCGACAGGATCATATCCGCTAGTTCCCCACGGATTACACCTCATTATTCTTTTAATTGCTAATATAGATCCTTTAAAACTACCATATTTAATAATAGCCTCTTTAGCATATTCAGAACAAGTAGGTATATGTCTACACATAGTATGCCATGGACCAGGTATCATTTGATAAGTATTAATTAGACCTAATAAAAAATATCTCATATTTATCCCAAAGACATTATACTAAAAAAATAGTAAAAAGTAAAACACCCATTTTGCATTTTTATCTATTTTTGATATAATGTTGTAGGTGATATAATGACAGTTTTAGATAAGTTACAAATACCATATAAAAATGAAAAATTATATATAACAGCTTTAACTCATACTAGTTATGCTAATGAACATAAAGTAGAAAGTTATGAGCGATTAGAATATTTAGGTGATGCTATATTAGAATTTATTATGAGTGAATACCTTTATAAGAATACAGAATATCCTGAAGGAAAAATGACTAAATTAAGAAGTCATTATGTATGTGAAAATGCTTTATATGAATATTCCCTTAAATTAGGTATAAATGAAGAATTAAGATTAGGTAAAGGGGAATTAGATCATGATGGTAAACATAATAAAACAATAGTAGCAGATATATTTGAATCTTTTATAGGGGCTATGTTCTTAGATTGTGGTATAGATGTAGTAAAAGGTTTTATTTATAAACATATTATTCCTTTAATTGAAAATAAAAGTATTGACTTTATCCAAGATTATAAATCATTACTTCAAGAACTTGTTCAAACAGATAAAAAGAGTTTAGAATATATATTAGTGTCAGAGAGTGGACCAGCTCATGCTAAAACTTTTAAAATGATTGTTAAAATTAATGATATTATTTATGGTGAAGGTGTTGCCCATAGTAAAAAAGAAGCAGAACAGATAGCAGCTAAAAATGCTTTAACTAAAGCTCAAAATGGTGATATTCTTGGTTAAAGAGTGTTTTTATGAAATAATTAAAGAAGCCCGTAATGGTGAAGTACATATATGGGATTATGATGATAATGAATTAGTGGAGTTTATTTATCGAACACAATTTAAAACAGTATTTAATAATAGAGCTTTAAATGATAATGATAATAATATCTTAACTATTTATATAAATAATGAAAAAAAGACCATTTTGTTATTAGAAAAATATGTAATATTAGTATCTAGATTTTATAATATTGATGTAAACCGTAATACTGTAAAAAAGATTATTACATTACTATTTTCTAATATAACTAAGGAAGATACTAAAAATATTAATTTATTTATAATTAAATATATTAGTTTTTTAATGGATAATACAATGATTAATTATAACATCGATAAAGATATCAATTATAATAATATTGGATGCTTACATGGTAATGTCAAATTACAATCATTAAAGCAAGAAACACCATATGCTTTTTATTCTTATTTTGATAATATAATTAATGGTTTACATGTTCATTATCAATTACCTAAAATTAGTTTTGGTATTCAAAATGATATTTGTTATATATATGCAATTCAAAATCAAAAACAATTGATAGATAATAGACCTGAACAAGTTCAATATAATACTTTAGTTAAAGATACAATAAGAACTTTAAATCATAGTATAAAAAAATATCGTAATGTAACGCCATCCTTTGTAACCGCTTTAACTTTTTTTCTAGCTACTTTACAAAAACAAGGTATTGACAAATATAAAGTAGTATCGGGTTTACCAATTAGGATGCATAATCGAAAATTGGTTAATGACTATAAATTAAAAGTGCAAACTAAAAAAGGTATATTATCCCAATCTGATATAGTTAATTTAAGGAAAAGTTTAGAAGATGAACGGTTTAGAATAGATTATAACGCTACTGATAAATTTAAAAATATCTTTCATCGAATTAGTATTCATTTTGAACAGGCTATTAATTTTTTAGATGTAGCTGATAATTATTTAGATTTTAAATTAGATGAATTATTAACTAATAATACCTTTTTACAAGAAATAGTTAGTAATAATAAAAGTAAAGGGAGATAACTATTAAAATATAATAAAATAGAAGAGGAGAGATAATATGGGAAGATTTCCAAATATTGCAGCTGCTAAAGCTAAAACAGGAGCAGCTAAAGGTAAATTATATGGTATGTATGCTAAAGAAATATATCAAGTAGCTAAAAATGGAGGAGTTACCCCAGAAGGTAATCCAAGTTTAAAAAGATTAATTGAAAAAGCTAAAAAGGATCAAGTACCAAGTGATGTAATTAAAAGAGCTATTGATAAAGTAAATAGTGGTGCAGGTGAAGACTATCAAAAATTAACATATGAAGTATTTGGACCGGCTGGTTCAACCTTAATGGTGGAATGTTTAACTGATAATACTAATCGTAGTGTTAGTGATGTTAGAGCTGTTATTAATAAATGTCATGTTAAAATGGGAGCTATGGGTAGTGTATCATATATGTATGATAATCTATGTACTGTAGGTTTTAAAGGATTAACTGAAGATGAAGTAATGGAAGCATTAATTGACAATAACATCGATTTTATTGACTTAGAAAATAATGAAGATACTATATTAGTTTATGGTAATCCTACAGACTTATTTAAAATAAAAGAAGCTATTACTAAAGTAAAACCAGATATTGAATTTACAGTTGATGAGATTGCCATGTTACCAAAAGAGAGAATTGAACTAACAGGTACTGATAAAGAAGAATTTAATCGTCTAATTACTTTATTAGATGAAGTAGATGATGTTCAAAATATATATCATAATGTAGAATTATAATAGATTTATTATCTATTTTTTTCATAAATTATAAATTAATAAATATATTAGTAATGTATTGGAGGTATTATGCGAACTAAAATAATAATGGGAGTATTAATAGCGGGTTTGGTTATGTCAGTAATTGGGATTGGTTATAAATATACTAAAGATAATAAGTCAAAAGATGATAAAGTATTATCATTAATGGCTACTGTTAAAAATTTAGATAATGAAACAATTAAATTAGAAGATGAACATTCAGTTACTTATACATTTGATAAATGGGATGATTTTACAGTTGAAGTAGGTCAAAATATGTTAATTGAATATATAGGTACATTAGATAAAAATAAAAATGTTCAAGATGTAGAAGTAGTTAATTATGAAGTATATCCAGTTAGTAATACTAAACCAGAGTATACAACTAGTAAAGGCATATTTGATACTTTTTATGAAATGGCATCCCGTAAATTAGAAGAATTATCATTAGATGAAAAAATTGGTCAAATACTATTAGCTAGAGTACCAGAAACTAATCAATTACAAGCTATAACTAAATATCATTTAGGAGGATATGTCTTATTTGGACGTGATTTTAAAGATAAGTCTAAAGAAGAAGTTATTGATATGATAAATGGTTATCAAAAAGCATCAACTATTCCATTATTAATTGCTACTGATGAAGAAGGTGGTACAGTAGTTAGAGTTAGTAGTAATTCTGCTTTAGCTAAAAATCCTTTTAAATCATCTAGAGAGTTATATCAAGAAGGGGGATTGGAATTAATAGCCCAAGATACTAAAGATAAAAGTACATTATTAGAATCATTAGGTATTAATGTTAATTTGGCACCTGTAGTTGATGTATCAACTTCAGAAAGTGATTATATGTATAATCGTTCAATAGGGC
The DNA here is from genome assembly GCA_947595045.1 of uncultured Bacilli bacterium. Classification (GTDB taxonomy): domain Bacteria; phylum Bacillota_I; class Bacilli_A; order RF39; family UBA660; genus CANQEN01. The sequence continues at coordinate 5,486 of CANQEN010000045.1, forward strand.
AGAATACTGATATTACTAGTGAATTCGCTAAAACAGTAATAAAAAGTAGTAAAGATAGTAAAGTATCATATGTATTAAAGCATTTTCCCGGTTATGGTAATAATACTGATACCCATGAAGGTAAATCAGTTGATAGTAGAAGTCGTGATGATATAATGAATAATGATATACCACCATTTAAAGCTGGTATTAACCAAGGAGCAGAAGCTGTATTAGTTAGTCATAATGTTGTAACAAGTATTGATCCTGATAATCCAGCTTCATTGTCTAAATCTATTCATGAATTATTAAGAAATGATTTAAACTTTACAGGAGTTATTATTACCGATGATTTAGCAATGGGCGCTATTGATGATGAAGATGCTGTTGTTAAAGCCATTAAGGCTGGTAATGATTTACTTATTGTAACTGATTATGGAACAGCTATATCTGATATAAAAGAGGCTTTAAATAATAAAACAATTACTGAAGAAGATATTGATAAAATGGCTTTTAAAGTATTAGCTTGGAAATATTATAAAGGTTTAATGATGAATGTAAAATAAATGTTAAATAAGTGACATTCAAATAGAATGTTGCTTTTTTATGGAAATAGACAACAAAATTAAAATTAACTTTTCAAAAAATAAATTTAATGTTATAATGGATAATAGGTGATATCATGGAGCTAGGAGAGTTAATTAATATTTATCATAATTATCTTGATCGCCTAAATCAATTATGGGGGTCACTTTGACGTTGAAACTAAAGAAAGAAGAATAACTGAGTTAGAGAGTAAAACAAATGAAAATCATTTTTGGGATAATGAGAAAGAAAGTTCACAAGTATTTCAGGAATTGAATTATTTAAAAAAACTACTAACGTCAGTGCAAAAGATGAAACAAGATGTTAATAGTTCAATAGAAACATTGGAATTATTAAAAAGTAATTTTGATCAAGAATTGTTTAATCTTTTTATGGAAGAATCTAAACATATATCACAAAATTTAGATAATTTAGAATTGACTATTTTGTTAAATAATCCATATGATAAGTGTGATGCTGTTTTAGAAATACATCCTGGAGCTGGTGGAACAGAATCATGTGATTGGGCTAATATGCTTTATCGTATGTATACTAGATATGCTGAAAGACATGGTTATAAGATAGAAGTAATTGATTATCAACCTGGAGAAGAAGCAGGAATAAAAAGTGTTTCAATCATTATACATGGACTAAATAGTTATGGATATTTAAAAAATGAAAAAGGTGTTCATCGTTTAATTAGATTATCGCCTTTTGATTCTAATAATAGGCGACATACTTCTTTTGCTTCAGTAGATGTAACTCCTATATATCAAGATAAAGATATTACTATCAATATAAAAGATAGTGATCTTAGAATAGATGTTTATCGAAGCAGTGGTAAGGGTGGACAAGGAGTCAATACTACTGATAGTGCTGTTAGAATTACTCATTTACCTACTAAGATAGTAGTTACTTGTCAAAATGAGAGAAGTCAAATTAGAAATAAAGAAATAGCTATGAATGTACTAAAAAATAAATTATATCAATTAGAAATAGAACGGAAAGAACAAGAGTTGAAACAAATGAAAGGTATTAATGCAGATATTAATTTTGGTAGTCAAATTAGGACTTATACCATGCATCCGTATTCTTTAGTTAAAGATCATAGAACATTAACGGAAACTAGTATGGTAGATAAAGTATTAGATGGAGACCTAGATATTTTTATATATGATAATTTAAAAAGGAGTGTTAAGTAGTGACTAAAAAGAAGGTCTTTAATATAACTAATTGTGCAGAATTTTTATTGGGATTATTATTTATATCTGTAGCTTTTAATGTTTTTATTATGAAAAATAATATTGTTTATGGTATGAGTGGTATAGGTGTTATGCTTAAAAGTTTAATAGGTATAGATCCTTCTATAGTTATTTTTGTAGGAACAGTTATATTACTTATATTAAGCTTTATTTTATTAGGATATAAAAAAACTAAAAATACAATTATAGGTTCTTTGTTGTATCCCATTTTTATAAAAATTACAGAGCCATTGTCTGGTATGATTGATGTTAGTCAACTTGATGTTACAATATCTATCTTATGTGGTGCAGTATTAAATGGTATTGGGTTGGGCATGGTTTTTAAGGCAGGGTTTACGACTGGTGGAACAGATATATTAAATGATATTATTAGTAAATACGCTAAAGTGGGAGTAAGTAAGTCTATGTTAATGACTAATGGTGTTATTATTTTATGCAGTATTTGTGTCTTCGGGATTACTAGTGCTATTTATTCGATTATAACATTGTATATTATTAGCGTGATGTCTGATAAGGTATTACTTGGAATATCCCAGTCTAAGGCTTTTTATATTATTACAGAACAAGAAAATAGTGTTAAAAAATATGTCTTATCACATTTATTGCATGGTGTAACTATATTAGAAGCTAGGGGTGGATATACTGGGAATAATCAAAAAGTAATTATGTGTATTATTCCCACTAGAGAATATCATGCATTTAAAGAGGAAATTCTTAAAATAGACCCAGGTGCATTCTTTTTAGTAACTGATGCTTATGAAGTATCTGGAGGGGCTTAGCTTAGGAGGTAAGTTTATGGATTTAATTCGAATGAAGAATGTAAAAAAAACATATAAAAATGGTGTTACTGCTATATATGATTTAAGTTTAAATATAAAAAAAGGACAATTTGTCTTTATTATTGGATCAACTGGATGTGGAAAATCAACTTTAATAAAAATGCTATATAGAGAAGAACGTCCAACAAGTGGTCAAATTATCGTAGGTGGAATAGATGTAGCACGTATAAAAAATAGAAAAGTATATAAGATAAGAAGAAAATTAGGAGTTGTTTTTCAAGATTTTAAATTGTTACCAAAACAGACCGTATATGAGAATGTAGCCTTTGCTTTGGAAATATTTGGTTTAACTAAGTCAGATATACATGCTAAAGTAATTAAGGTATTAGATTTAGTAGGATTAAAAACTAAGGCTAAGCAATATCCGAATCAGTTATCTGGTGGTGAACAGCAAAGAGTAGCTATAGCTAGAGCTATTGTAAATGGACCTAAAATATTAATTTGTGATGAGCCTACTGGAAACTTAGATGAAAAAACTAGTATGGAAATTATGCATGTATTAGAAGCTATTAATAAATTAGGTACAACTATTATTATGGTTACTCATGATACTGAAATTGTAAATAAATTAAAAAAACGAGTAGTAGAATTAGATTCTGGACGTATTTTAAAGGAGTATGCAGAAGGAGAGTACAGTTATGAGGGTATTTAGAATATTTGGAAGACATATAAGAGATTCATTTAAAAGTGTATTTCGTAATTTTGCTCTATCATTAGCTTCAATTTCATGTATTACAATAACTTTAGTAGTAGTGGCTGTATCTATCATACTCTCATTCAATGTTAATAATTTCACTAACTTAGTTAAAAAAGATGTAACAGTAGTAGCTTTTTTAGATAAAGATATCAAAGAAGAAGAAATTGATGTAATAGAGAAAGAGATATGGAAAATAGATAATGTATCTAAATTAGAATTTAAAGATAAAATGATTACTAAAGAAGAAATGATGGATTCATCTGATACTTATAAAACAATTATGGCTAATTGGAAAACAAGAGAAGATAACCCCTTACAAGATGCCTTTCAAGTAAAAGTAGAAGATATTGAGGATATTGAAAAAACAGCTAATGCTATTGAAAAAATTGATGGTGTGAATGTAGTTAAATATGGTGAGGGTATGGTCGATCAGTTAGTTTCTACTTTTGATGTAGTTAAAAAAGGCAGTTATTTTGCTGTAATAGCTTTAATATTAGTTACTGCTTTTCTAATATCTAATACGATTAAAATAACTATTTATTCAAGACGTAGAGAAATAGATATTATGCGTTTAGTAGGAGCATCTAATATTAATATTAAAGTTCCATTTATATTAGAAGGTTTATTTTTGGGTATAATTGGGTCTATTATACCAATTATTATGACTGTATATGGTTATGTAGCTATTTATGATCGCTTTGGAGGTCAATTGTTTAGTCATTTTATTCAATTTGTGAAACCCCAACCATTTATTTACTTTATATCGTTAACATTATTAGTTATTGGTATGTTAGTAGGTATGTTTGGATCATGGCGAGCAGTTAGAAAATATATGAAAATATAAAAGAAAAATGATATCCATGCAAAAACAAGTATAATTAGCAAAAAAACTACTTGCTTTTTTTTTTTTTTTTTT
>CANQEN010000046.1 GCA_947595045.1 uncultured Bacilli bacterium
TCATGATATGATCCATAGTAAGCACTATATCCATAATTGGCATTAATTCTACCAGCTGTTACAGGGCGATAGAAACCAGCTGCTGATGGCAGTGATGCATATCCACCACTAGAACCACTATGTTTTCGGTTGTAATTATCACGACAAGTATTAATATCTTCATTCTCACTACAACCATAAGTATTCTCATAAGTATCAATAGCTTGTTTTAAATCTTCTATCTCATCTTCAATATCAATACTTGCCTCTGAAATAGTAGCTAACTCAGTACCTAAACTAGCATAGTGAGCTGATAATTCTTCTTGTAAGGCATTTAATGATGCCTGCTTATCTTTCATCTCTTGCCTTTTAGTTTCATTCTCTTTAATTAAGCGATTATACTCATTAATCGTATCTTGATTATATTGACTTAACTGTTCAGCAATTGCCATGCGATAAATAAAGTCAGTAAAATCAGTCGCTGTAAAAATATATTCTAAATACGGTGATTGTCCTGTAGTTGATAATTGATAATTAGATACAATACTCTTAATCTCATCATTCATATCAACTATTTTATCACTCATATCAGCAATCTCATCATTTAACTTACCAATACTAATTTCAATATCATTTTTTTCTTTATTAATGTCTTCTATTTTTTGTTTAGTTTGAGCTATTTCTTCTTCCGTTAATTTATGTTTTTCTTGATTCTCCTCATACTCTGCTTGTTTATCAGCTAACTCTTGTCGCATATTAGCTAAAGTTTTAGCTTCTACTGAAACTGGTGGAACAATTAATTGAACTCCTAACAATACTATAATTAACAATAAATAACTACCTCTTTTTAGATATTTCACTATATCACCTACTCTTTCAATTCTTTTCTAATTCGTTTATAATCAGGACAATACTTTGATACTAAATTCCAAAAAGATGAAGAATGATCAAAATGAATAATATGACTTAATTCATGAAAAATCACATAAACTAATTTCTCACTATCATATTCAATTAAATGACTATTAAGTGTCACTGAATGGTTTCTCCGATTATATACACCCCATCGTGACTTCATCTTACGAATTTTTAACATTGGCTTTTTAGTTGACTCATCAAAAGTTTTAAAACATTTATCAAAATAAAATTCAAAAAGCCTTTTAATCTCTTTTTTATACCATTTATCTACCATTATTTGATTCTTAGTATAAATATTATAATGTTCAAAATCAATATCAATATTATCTACAGTCGGTACTATAATTATATCATATTCATGTCCTAAATAAAAGAATTTACTATTTTTCTCTTGCCTTTTCAGTGAATGATTAATCATTTTACGTAAACTAACTTGATTCCTATTTAGCATTTTCAAAATATCTTTTTTAGTTGTAAACATAGATGTCGTAATGTAAATAGTCAAATCATCTTTAACTCTCATATAAGTATTTTTATTATTCTTTTTTATAACTACGACATCATATTCTTTATTATCTAATATATATTTCATACATCACCTACTTAATTAAATAAAGAGCCTAAGCTCTTTATTTTATAACAAATATTGCATAATTACAAACAATAACATACATACTACAATCAATATTAATAATAACTTCCAAATATATCTAAGCCATTTAGTATATGGTATATCTAAATAAGCTAATCCTGCTACTAAAAAAATACTAGCTGGTGTAAATAAACTTACAATACCATTTATAGCTTGTAAAATAATTACAACTAATGGATAATTAGCACTATCAAAATTAGCAAATGCTAATGATGTATAAGAGCTAAGGGCAAAAAAATCAACGTTGAATAAACTAAAGACCATAGTGATAATAGTAACAGGTAAAATAACTAGTTTCCCCATAGAAGTAACAAAAAAATTCATAATAGTATACATAAAACTACTCTCCGTACTAGCTAGTACCACAATAGGTACAAAAGCTAATAACATATAGAAAATAACTTTTAACATTTTACTTATACCAGACTTAGCAGCATCAACAAAATCATCAAATGATATTGAATAAATAAAAGCTATTAATATACTCATAATGGTTAATACACCAGCCATAGTAAAGCCTGTCCAATAACCAAATGGTTCCATAACTCCAAATATATTTTTTAAAATAGCATAATTTCCAATTGATACATTCATCATATTTTGGTATAAATCATGAATACTAGTAATACCAAAAGTATAATACCAACTATACATAAATATAGCTATAATAATAGTAAATATACTACCAATTACTAATAATGGTACAAAGCTTTGCTTTGGTGATTTAACTACTTGATATAGTGGTATTTCTTCCTTACTATTATCTTTTTTACTTTTTAAAACTAAATAAGCAACTAATATAAGTAAGCTAACAGCTAATAATAAAACACGATTAATAATACCAGCATTAATATCAATATCATAAATAAGATGTCCAATACCATTAATATTATAGGCATACAAAGATCCAATTTGACCTATAAACATTGAACCTATAGTAGCTAACATAACATCTAACCTACTATAACCTAATCGTAATAAAATAGCTATAATAAAAGGTATCAAAAACATAATAACTAAGTTAAGACCTGTTAAGGCTGATATAAGTGCTATTATAATACTACATGCAACTAAAAAATAAATACTATGTTTTTCCACTTTATTCTTTATAGTCTCTACTAACCTACTATAAGCTTCTGTTGCATTTAAAACTCCATATAATAATCCAATTGCTAACATGGCTAGCAAAACACTACTATAACTAATTAAATCAATCGATCCATCTGGGTATAAAGTCTTATTAATAACATCCCAATTAAAAAACCTAAAAGGTAATAATAATACATCAAATAACCCAATAGCCTGTACTCCATTAGATGTATAACTACCATCTTCATAAATACCAGCTGGAATAAACCAACTAAGTAACATAAACACTAATATAAATACTAGCATTACTTTTAGTAATTTATATTTTTTCATCTTATCACCCTATTCATTATAACAAAAAACGACTTATTTTTAAATAAAATTAAATCAATTTCACTATTTTTTCAAATTTAGGTATAATATACATTGGTGATTTTATGTTTAAATATTCTAATACTAATAAAAGGTATCATACTCTTGATTATTTTTACAAACAAAAATTTAATACTAAAATAGCTAAAATTAGTTTAAATGCCGGTTTTACTTGTCCTAATATTGATGGTACAGTAGGCACTGGTGGTTGTATCTATTGTTCATCAGGTAGTGGTCAATATGCTGGTGATAAACATCTATCATTAACAGATCAATTTAATCAAGTAAAAAAAGTAATGGACCAAAAATGGCCTAATAGTAAATATATTGGTTATTTTCAAGCTAATACTAATACATATGCTGATATAAAGACTTTAAGAAATAAATATGAAGAAATATTAAAAATAGATAATGTAGTTGGCTTAAATATTGCTACTAGAGCCGATGCCATTAGTGAAGAATGTTTAAATTATTTGGAAGAATTATCTCATAAAACATATTTAACTATTGAATTAGGTCTTCAAACTATTCATGATACAACATCTAAGTTTATTAATCGTTGTCATACTTTAGATTGTTTTGAACGTACTGTAAATTTATTACGTAATCGTAATATTAATGTAGTTGTCCATATTATTAATGGCTTACCATATGAGACTAAAGATATGATGATTGATACTGTAAAATACTTAAATATGCTAGATATTCAAGGAATAAAAATTCATATGTTATCTATTGTCCAAAATACTAAATTAGCCCAAATATATAAACAAAAACCTTTTTCTTTATTAAGTAAAGAAGAATATATTAATATTGTTTGTAAGCAATTAACCTATTTACGACCTGAAATCGTCATTCATCGCTTAACAGGGGATCCAAAAAGCAGTGACTTAATTGCTCCATTATGGATAGTAAATAAAGTTTCTATTTTAAACGATATTGATAAAAAAATGGCTAAAGAAAATTTATATCAAGGGATGAATATTAAAAACGATAGTCTAAAGAATTAAGCTATCGTTTTACATATAGAAAATATATAAATAAGCTAGGACGGCCATAATTAATACTGCAACTAAAATTAGAATATTAAGTAATCTATTTTGACCTTTACGACTAACTAACATTCTTGAAGTATCACTAATACCAAGTTCTTTATATACTAAACTACCTAAGTCTGCAATAGAAGCCTCTGGATTAATATTATACTCTGCCCTATCAATATCATTTTTCATAATAATGAAAGGTGTCTTCTCAGACATATTTACATTTACTTGAGTTAATTCAACTAACGATAATCTTTGCTTAAGACCATATAAAGAAGTAATAATCAGTGTATTATCTTTTTCTACTGCTTTATTAAAAACTTTGCCTATACATTTATCAATATCACTCATATTTCGCTTTAATTGATCAACCATACTCTTATCTTTACCCTCTTCATATAATGAATAATCAACAATAATTAAATCATATAAACCCTGTTCCATATAAGCTATTGTATAATCTGTCAAAATAGCAAAACGATTTTTATCAAATTCTAATGGAATCACACTAAAATTAGATGGAAAAGTAGGTCTAAAACCATTCAAACAATTGTTAATATAATTAATCCTAGTTTTATCAGCAATAACCAAAACTTTCTTAGATTCAGGGATTTTTTCCAAAAAATATTTATCTGGTAATACTTCCTCAAAGGCACCATGAACTAATGGTACATCTTGTATTCTAAATAGGGATGTCACTCTTACATTAGTTGGAACTTTACCCACTGGAAAATAATTAGTGCTGTTAATAATAATATCAATATAATCAGCTGCAATATTAGATTCATAATTAAAAATAAATACGCTATCATTTTGCCTAATAATATTTTCTCTAGTTACCAAAAAAGGAACCATATTATTATCAGTTTGATCCTGCCGATACTTAGTTTCTATAGTACTGGTATAATCAGTCCAAATCTCTCCTACACCACTAACTAACATTCTATATAGAGACTTTTTATCGGAAATAGGAGCATTTTTAATATAGCGATCACTTGCTACTGCTACTACTTTTACTTGTGACATTTGATTAGTAATTTGATAAGTAAAGTTTTTAACAACAGATAATGCTACCTGCATATTATAATTATTGTTATAACCTAAAAATAGATGGAAGAAAATTTCTTTTAGACCACTAGCTACGCACAATTTACAAAAAGCTCTAATTTGCTTAAACACATCATCTGTATATCTATCCCCTATTGGTAGAAAAACATGTAACCTAGACTGATTATTAACAGCATGAGAAATAGCTTCAATAAAAACAGGATTAGTATTAAAGCTACCATTAGATAGTGATTTAGATACCACCTCAGTTTTACGATTAATATGCCCGAAAGTAGAAAAAGCTAAATATCCACTTTCAAAATTACTCTCTTGTTTCTTATTCAAACCAGCTATTTCATCACTAGAAAAGATAGATTTAAATATACATTCATGTGATATTTGATCTAGGTTAGGCATTAATGATTGATTATATATTCCAAAAGATTTTGGAGCTTCTATCCCAAAACCATTAATTAAAAATAACACGGTCTTCTTTGCATCCATATTATCATCCCTTATCATTCTACTTTAGAGTAATTATATCATATATCCAATAGTTTGAGTAGCCTATTAGACCATTTTTTTTCTAATTTACTTAATTTATAATCAACATCAATTAGTAATATATTTAATTTTTTTTATCATTTATAAACGTATATTATTAGTTAAAAGATAAAAATTACATAGAATAGGATATGGAGGTATTTATGGACACATATGATAAAGCTTTAGAAAAAATAAAACAAGACCAAAAGTATAAACCTAATTATGTTATGTATATGACTCCCGGTATCACAGGTCCTACTGGGCCAACTGGACCTGCCGGTACAAGTGTCTCTATTTTAGGGTCCTATGATACCCTAGATGAATTGCAACGTGAACATCTAACTAGCAATATTGGTGATGGATATTTAGTTGGTGACAATTTATATGTATGGTCACAAGAAAATGAATGGCATAATGTTGGTAGATTACGTGGTCCAAAGGGAGATCAAGGTCCTCAAGGAATTGCAGGTATTCAAGGTATTCCAGGTCCAAAAGGAGATCAAGGTGTCAAAGGCGATATTGGACCTACTGGGCCTCAAGGCAAACAAGGTACCCAGGGACCAACTGGCGCTACTGGACCTGCTGGTACAAGTGTCTCTATTTTAGGTTCTTATGATACCCTAGATGAATTGCAACGTGAACATCTAACTAACAATATTGGTGATGGATATTTAGTTGGTGACAATTTATATGTATGGTCACAAGAAAATGAATGGCATAATGTTGGTAGACTACGTGGCCCAAAGGGAGATCAAGGGCCTCAAGGAATTGCAGGTATTCAAGGTATCCAAGGTCCAAAAGGAGATCAAGGTGTCAAAGGCGATATTGGACCTACTGGGCCTCAAGGCAAACAAGGTATCCAGGGACCAACTGGCGCTACTGGACCTGCTGGTACAAGTGTCTCTATTTTAGGATCTTATGATACCTTAGATGAATTAAAAAAGGCACATCAAAAAGGTAATACAGGTGAAGCTTACTTGGTAGATTCTAATCTATACGTATGGTCACAAGAAAATGATGATTGGATAGATGTTGGCATAATAAAAGGTCCAAAAGGAGATCAAGGTGTTAAAGGTGATATTGGGCCTACTGGACCTCAAGGCAAACAAGGAATTCAAGGGCCAACCGGGCCTACTGGTTCAGAAAAAATAGGAATTGTTTACTTAGTAACTCTTAACAATAACAATACAGCTGGTGAAACAATATATCCTAATCATAGTATACCTATTACCAATAAAGAAGTAGATAATATGGATATATGTAGTTTTAATAGTAACGGTATGATTAATTTAAAAAAAGCAGGAATTTATCGAATTGATTTTGTTGTCAATGTCTTTGTAGAACCTATAGATGAATTTAATCCAAATATCGATATTATATCAATCGGTTTTAAAAATTCTTTTAAAAAGGACATTTATGTTGGAAATAGTTCTTGGATAACTAATAAAGGTAGTATTAGTATAGTTGGCCAAGGTACATTTATAGTTAATGATCCTGTAAAAGATTATCTGGAATTAGTTAATCTATCAAAACAACCCATTGTTTTAAATAGTCCATCCCTTTCATATACATCTTTTCAATCAAATTTGGCCAATCCTTTAGCCACTATTTTAATACAATATTTAGGTTAGAAAAAAAAAGAGACTGTTGTCTTTATTTACAGTAATCTTTACCTACTTTTGCAGCAGTCTCGTCAAATAATTATATAATAATAAATTATTTAAATAAACGATATAACTAATACCATCATCCGATTATTCATAAAAACTCTTTACAAAACTAATATTATCGTAATATAATTAATATGTGGAAAAGTTACATTGAAGTGGGTAATAATATATGGATAATTATGAAAATTATGATTTATTTGATATAGAAAAATTAACCGATAATAAAGAAAAATATAACATATTAATAAAGAGGAATATACAGCTTGAACAATTAGCTATTAATCGAATTGCTCGCAAAATAATTAATGAATATTATTCATATTCCATTTATGATATTATTGAATTAATAGAAAAAAATGAAATGGAAATACGTAGTCAACTTATATTTCCAGATGATTTAGTATATGTATATCCAAAATTCAAACAATACAAGGCAAAAAAAACATTAATATGTGATATTAGTGGAGCAGTTATACCTATAGGTAGTGACTACTGCTATTATAGTGCTTTAATAGAAAATATATCACGTAACGAAAAGTATGTATTAAAAAGACCAATAAAGGTAGAATTAGGCTATGAATATATATTGCCCGATAATATTCATGATTTTGAAATATTAGATTTCAATTTACGTAATGCATATAACTTCAATAGCGACGATAACCAAGTTGATTATTATAACATGTCTCTGCGTGTTGGCGAAGGACTTATTTTGCAAAAAGTGAAAGGAAGATAGGAATGAATATTTATAAATGTAATAATTGTCATAACATTATTTTTAGTCTAAATGATAAGAATATAGAATGTTGTCACAACGAAATGGAATTATTAGTAGCTAATACTAGTGATGGGGCTATAGAAAAACATGTTCCTGTATGTATTCAAGAAGATAATAAATTAAAAGTAACGGTTGGTGAGATAGAACATCCTATGACAGAAGAGCACTATATTGAATGGATTCTGTTACAATATAAAAATGGATTTGAAATTAAATATCTACACCCAAATAATAAACCTATAGTATATTTTAATAACACAAATTGGGAAAATATTTATGTCTATTGTAATTTACACAATTTATGGAAAAAGGCTAAATAGCCCAAACATGTTCCCATAGCTCATTTGGATAGAGCGCATCCCTCCTAAGGATGAAAGGTAGGTTCGAATCCTACTGGGGGCACCAGATTGATACCAAACTCGGACTAGTACAGTTCGAGTTTTAAAATGTTCTAATTTATGATATAATTTTATTTAGGAAAATGATTAATATGACAAATGAAAAAATTATTATTTATGATTTTGATGGTACTCTTACTCCATATGCTTTACCTAAATTCGAAATCATAGAAAAGTGTGGACTAAAAGATGGAGCATATAATCCAAAATTTTTAGAACAAGCAAATGAAATATCCAAAAAAGAAGATGTTGATTTATACACGGCAATATATAAAGTTTATTTTTCATTGATTAAAAAAAGTGGATTTAAATTAGTAGATGAAAATTTTTGCTTAGGTGCATCTTCAGTAGACTACAATCCAGGAATACTGCCTTTCTTACAAAAATTAAATTCAAATGGTGTTAAGAATTATGTTTTGAGTTCAGGTATAAAAGTATTTTTATCCAAAACAAAAGTTGCTTCATTTTTTGCGGACATTTATGCAACAACATTTACTTATAATCAACATAATGAAGCAAATGGTATAAAATTTTTAATGAGTGATAAAAATAAAGTAAACGCAATAAAAGAAATTTGTAAGATAAATGGTTTTAGAGAAGATGACTGCTCAAATATTATATATATTGGTGATGGTTTTACAGACTATTATGCTATGGATTATGTAAAAAATAATGGTGGAATAACAATTTTTGTTTATCAAAACTATAACAATAAGGATGTTCTTGCTATGAAAGAAAAGGGTGTTGTTAGTTTTTCTACTTTAGCTGATTTTTCCATAGATAGTGAATTAAACACTTTTATATTAAAATTATGCAATATAAAAACTAGCCATAGATAAAAAGTTGTTGTACGTCTTCCTTTAGGGCACCATTGACGTTTCTATTCGAACTTTTTCGAATATTGATATATAGAAATCAATCGTAAGATTGGTTTTTTTCGT
>CANQEN010000047.1 GCA_947595045.1 uncultured Bacilli bacterium
CCCCAATTGAGTATAGAACTCAATTAGGGTTTAAATAAATATCTTTTTATTGTCTACTTTTTATTGACAAGTTCAATATTTATATAATATTCCATCTTTTTTGATATATTTTATATGAAACTATTAATATTTTGCATTTTTAAATCATTTAAATTTAGTTGTTATTTTAATTAATTTATTAGCTTCATTATTTAGAACTTTATCATCTTGTAATTTATGTATACTTTTAAAACTTCTTGTTAATTCAGGCATTCTATTTGTTTGATAATATATTTGTTCATCATACATATTTAGTATAAAATCAAACCAATTATTTATAGCTTTATTATTATCAACATCTATATTAAAATAAATACGATTTATGCAATCTACATAAGTATGTCTATTAATATAAATATTTTCTGAAATATTTAATGGTGATAATTTTAATTTAACATTATATATTTTATTTATGCCTGCTGTAAAACAAATATTATGAATAATTCTGGCTGTTCTGCCATTACCGTCACCAAATGGATGTATTCTAACAAATAGTAAATGTGCTAATGCACTTTTTAAGAAAGGATTTGCATATATTAATCTAACATTATTGGTTCGGTAAAACTCCAAGTATCTATTCATGAATGGTTTAATATCTTTTGGACTGACAGCATACCAGTATACTTGATATTCATTATTATTGTGGAAAGCACCAATACTAGCTTCTTGTTTGCGATATTCACCTACTGCAATTTTATTAGTATTACTATGTTCGCATACAAATCGATGAATATGTTTAATACGTTCATGACTAATAGTTAATTTATCAAAAAACAGGTTACTTTTAAATAAATCAGTATTATACAAATCTTTATTTTCTATTTTATTAGAAGCTACTAAGTCATTATAATTTTGATTTAACCAATAATATAAAGAAGCATAATTATTATAATCACAAAGTTGGGCTAATAATTTCATATATTGTTCAAAACTTTTACTTGTATCTTCTAAATGATACAATACTTTATCAGTTAATTTAATTTTAGATATATATTCTAATAAGTCAAAATATTTAACCTTTTCTTCATTAATCCATTCGTTCATAATACTCGCCCCTTTATGCCACTATTATAATCATTTTTTTATTTTTGTCAAATTAATTAATAATCAAGACAATATTTCAATCTTTAACTTTTTTTATTGTTTATAAAAATAGTAAAAAGATTACCAGATAGTAATCTTTTAAACATTACGATACTTTACTTGATCATTAGCTATATTAAATATAATAGCTATCATTATTAGATAACTAAGTAGGCTAGATCCACCATAACTAATAAATGGTAAAGTTATACCAGTGATAGGTATTAAACCAAAAGTCATACCTATATTTTGAACTTGTTGGTATATCAACATACCTACCATGCCACTAATAATATATTTATCAATATTATCATTAGTACGTATAGCTAGAGCAATAATTCTAATATCAAAGAAAGTGATGATACCTATTAGTAGTAATGAGCCGATAAAACCAAAATTAGAAGCATATACGGCAAAAATAAAATCAGTTTGAGGTTCTGGAAAATAGATAGGTGTATTATTAAAACCAAATCCTAACCAACCTCCAGATCCAATAGCTGTTAATCCATTTTCTAATTGATATCCACTACCACTAGACCAATCTAGTAAACGATCTATTCTTAAAAAGAAACTAGTACCAAATATTTTAATAAATAAATCGGAATTTAAAAAATAGATACCTAATATACCACCAATACCAATACCAGCTATTAATAGAACTAGTATAAACCAACGGTATCTAATGCCGGCTATAAATAACATAACGAATGTTATTAATAAATAAATTAATACCACGCCAGTATCTGGCTGAAGAAATGTTAATATACTTGGTATTGCAACTATTATTAATACTTTAATTAAGAAAACAAATTCATTTTTTATACTAGGATTATCACAATCTTCTCTAAATTTATTAATCATACTACCGAGAGTAATAATTAAAATAATTTTCATGAATTCACTAGGCTGAAAGGCACCGATATAAGGTATTTTAAACCAACATTTAGCGTTATTTATGGTTGGACCAAATAATAATAATAGTAGTAATAAAATATTTCCTACCCAATAAAAAATCCATGTATTACGATAGATATTTTTATTACCAAAACGAGTAATTAGATAAATAATACCAAAGCCAATCCCATACCATATCAATTGTTTCATCATATAATTATTAGCATCGCTACCTAATATTCCTTCAGCACTATGAATAGATATAATACTAATTATAACCATTAATAGTAAAGGAATTAGGATAGTATAATCAATATGATACTTTGTTCCTTTTTTCATGCCACCACCTGTTATTATCATACACTAATTATCTCAATTATACAATTAATATTATTAATAATTTAGCGAATTTTGTTTAATCTTTTATTATAATAATATCTTTTCTTTCTGATATACTTTTATACAATTATCATTTCTTATTTATTATTAATAGAAAAAATTTGATATATTTACCGTTTTAATTTTAATAGCTATCTTTTTTCTCTAATTTATAGTATAATACCATTTAGGTGATAAAATGGAATCATACATAATTGAATATGGAATTATTATTATATTATTAGTTATAGTTGCATGTGCGATTGTTAGATCAAAGCGAAAAGATTTTAAGTTGGAGGCTAATCGTTTAGTAGAACTATTAGGTGGAACGAATAACATTATTGATTATGAATTTAATCATTCAAGATTTGTTGTTAATTTAAAAGATGTAAATAAAGCTAATAAAGAGGGAATCCAAAAGTTAGGTGCGAAAGGCATTGTTGAGATCGATAATCAATTAAAAATTGTATTAGGTGATGATGCTAAGCAGATAAAAAAATATATTAAAGAGTTAAAATAGTGATGTTTTTCGTCACTATTTTTCATATTTCGACAAAATTTGACAAAGTATTTTGGTATATTGAATGTGGGTGAGAAAATGAATCTATTTGAGATACTATTATTTAATACTATTCTATTAGCATTTCCTTATATTTTATATTTGTTTTATATTTATTCTAATGAGACCATAACTGAGAATGAGAAAACTAGTTTCTTTTATTTAGCTATTGTATCATCATGTTTTTTGATATTGCGATTTAGTAATCAAGCTGGATCATCACTATTGTTTCTATTGCTTAATATTCCTATTTTTTTAGGCTATTTACAACATAAAGCAAAAATAACTTTTATTTTTTCTTTATTTTTATGGATTATAGATTGCTATTTATTCGATGTATCATTAATTATTGGTATAGATTATATATTGTTTTATTTATTATCACGGCTTAGAGATAAGTATGAATTACCTGATGATAATTTTCTATTCTTATTTTGCCTAATTGTAATTATTAGTTTTATATATGTTATTATATTATATCCAAATCATGGATTAGATATCTTATTACAAATGGTTATATTTTTAACTATTCTTACAATCATATATAGCATGTTTATTAAATGTGAGGAGATAATGAGTACTCATGTTGCTAATAAAAAATTACGGCAAAATGAACAAATTCAGTTATCTTTATTTAAAATTACCCATGAAATTAAAAATCCAATTGCTGTTTGCAAGGCTTATTTAGATATGATGGATCCCAATAATTTAGAACAAGTCCAAAAATATGTTCCCATTATTAATAATGAAATTGAGCGATTGCTTTTATTATTACAGGATTTTTTATTAGTTAATAAGAGTAATTTACAGTATGATATAATGGATGTAAATTTATTATTAGAAGATGTTATTGATAATGTTAGTGGAGTATTAGATACAAAACAAATTAATTTACATTTAGAATCTGATCAAGATGAAATTTTAATTAACGGTGATTATAATCGTTTAATGCAAGTAATGGTTAATTTGGTTAAGAATAGTGTTGAAGCTAGTTCGCGTGATATAAAGATATCTAGTGATATAAAAAATAATTATGTGGAAATTATAGTTAGCGATGATGGTAGTGGTATTGCTCAAAATATTTTGAAGAGAATAAGGGAGCCTTTTTATACAACTAAAGCAAATGGTACAGGTCTTGGAGTATCACTTTCATATGAGATTATTCAAGCTCATGAAGGCAAAATAGAGTATCAATCTGAATTAGGTATTGGAACTTCGGTTAAAGTTTTATTACCAGTATATAATTTATAAAAATATTCATATTAATAGTAATATAAAATAATCCATTAATATTTTTATGTTACTATTTTTGTTTTTTATAAATGGACTTGATTGCTATAAAAGCAGATGATATAATGTTAAAAGATAAAGGTGATAGCATGATAGAGAAACGAATAGACGAGTTAATAAAATTATTAAATAGAGCTAGTTATGAATATTACCAATTAGATAATCCTACTATAACGGATCAAGAGTATGATGATTATTATGCTGAATTAGTTAAGTTAGAAACTAATTATCCCAATTTAGTTAGAGAAGATTCTCCAACTGTTCGTGTAGGAACTGAAGTAATTTCATCTTTTCATAAAGTTAATCATGCAGTACCTATGATGTCTTTAGATGATATCTTTAGTAAAGAAGAGTTACTTGATTTTGATAGTAAGGTTAAAAAAGTTATATCTAAACCGGAGTATGTGTGTGAATTAAAAATTGATGGACTATCCGTGTCATTAATATATGAGCATGGTAAATTAGTTAGGGCAGCTACTAGAGGAGATGGACTAGTAGGTGAAGATATTACTCATAATGTTAAGACTATTAAATCCGTACCTTTAGCATTATCAGAAGATATTGATATTGAAGTACGTGGGGAAATTTATATGCCTAAAGAGTCATTTATCAAATTGAATGAGGATCGTAGGAAAAATGGAGAGGCAGAATTTGCTAACCCACGAAATGCAGCTGCAGGATCAGTTAGGCAGTTGGATTCCAAAATAACGGCGTCACGAGGGTTGGCTACCTTCTTATATCATATTCCCGTGGTAGATAATTTAAAGTTGGATACACATTATGAAGCACTTATGTATCTTAAAAGGTTAAATTTAGTAGTTAATCCTAATGTATCACTTCAATCTAATATAGAAAAAGTGTGGGAGTACATTACATATTGGACTAACCATCGTAGTGAATTACCATATGAAATAGATGGTATTGTTATTAAAGTTAATAATTTATCTGATCAGAGACTATTGGGATATACTGTTAGAGTACCTAAGTGGGCTATTGCTTATAAGTTTCCAGCAGAGCAAGTATTAACCAAATTAGTTGGTGTAGAGTTTTGCGTTGGTAGAACTGGGAAAATAACACCTAGAGCTGATCTTAATCCTGTCCATGTAGCTGGTACTGTAGTTCGTAGTGCGACCCTACATAATGAAGATTTTATTAAAGAGAAAGATATTAGAATTGGTGATACAGTCTCCATTCGTAAAGCAGGAGATATTATTCCTGAAGTAGTACAAGTGATTTTAAGTCGTCGTAATGGTGATGAATTACCATTTAAAATGATTACTACCTGTCCAATATGTGGTTCAACATTAGTTAGAAAAGAAGAGGAAGCAGCTCATTATTGTCTTAATGAAAATTGTGATGCTCGTAAAATTAATGGATTAATTCATTTTGC
This sequence comes from uncultured Bacilli bacterium, assembly GCA_947595045.1. Classification (GTDB taxonomy): domain Bacteria; phylum Bacillota_I; class Bacilli_A; order RF39; family UBA660; genus CANQEN01. Next base: position 5,634 of record CANQEN010000047.1, read on the forward strand.
TTCACGCGATGCTATGTATTTAGATGGATTCGGAGATCGCATTATTGAAGATTTTTATAATGCCGGTTTTTTAAAGAATGTAGCTGATTTTTATTTATTAGATAATTATCGTACTGAATTGAGTGAGCGTGAGGGATTTGGGGAAAAGAGTGTTCAAAATTTATTAGATGCTGTAAGTGACAGTAAAAAGAGATCGTTGGATAGATTATTATTTGGATTAGGCATTCGCCATGTTGGAAAAAAGACAGCTAAAATATTGGCAGAATATTATAGTAATATAGATAATATTATGAATGCTACAATTGAAGAATTAAGTATTATTCCTGATATAGGTAATATTATAGCTCAAAGTGTTTATGAATATTTTGAAGTTGATAGTAATAAAAAATTGATAGCTAAATTAAAAAAACTTGGACTTAATATGGAATATATTGGTAAAATAAAACAGTTGAGTGAACATTTTGCTAATAAGACTTTTGTCTTAACAGGTACTTTATCTAAATCACGTGATATTATTAAAGGATTGATAGAAGAAAAAGGTGGTAAAGTTACTAATAGTGTAACTAAAAAAACAGATGTGGTCATAGTAGGAGAAAATCCTGGTAGTAAATTGACTAAAGCTAATCAATTAAATATAACAATATGGAATGAAGAGGAATTGATGTCAAGATTATGATTTTATATTTACCTTTAGATGTGGTATAATTGTAATGTTATAAAAATAAATTATTTTGTAATAGTGACAAAGGAAGTTGATAAGATGATAAAAGAGTGGGAAGGTTTTAAAGGCACTAAATGGCAGAAGAATCCTAATGTTGAAGATTTTATTATAAATAATTATAATGAATATACAGGTGATGAATCATTTTTACAAGGTATTAGTAAAAAGACTAGTAAAGTGTGGAGTAGATGTGAGAAGTTGTTAAAGAAAGAAGCTATTACTGGAGTGTTAGATGTTGAAGTACATCTTATTTCAGGAATTGATAATTTTGATCCTGGTTATATTGATCGTAAAAATGAAGTTATTTTTGGTTTACAAACAGATGAGCCTTTAAAGAGAATTGTTAATCCATATGGTGGTATGCGTATGGTAAAACAATCTTTAGAAGCTTATGGGTATCAGTTAGATAAAGATATTGAAGATAAGTTTAATGAGTACCGTAAAACACATAATCAAGGGGTGTTTGATGCTTATACTCCTCAAATTAGAAAGTGTCGAAGTGCTCACTTATTAACAGGTTTACCAGATGCTTATGGTAGAGGACGGATTATTGGTGATTATAGGCGTCTAGCGTTATATGGAGCTGATTATTTGATAGCCTGTAAAGAGAAAGATTTAAGGCGTTTAGAGTCTAAGATAAATAATTCTGTTATTAGAATGCGAGAAGAAGTTAGAGAACAAATAAGAGCTTTAGAAGCTATTAAAAGTATGGCTTCTAAATATGAATTTGATGTTAGTAAACCTGCTAGTGATGCTAAAGAGGCCATTCAATGGACTTATTTTGCGTATTTAGCAGCTATTAAGGAAAATAATGGAGCTGCTACTTCTTTTGGACGTAATACTACCTTTTTTGATATATATATAGAACGTGATATTAAAAATGGTAAATTGACAGAAGAAGAGGCTCAAGAATTAATAGATCAACTAATTATTAAATTGCGCTTAGTAAGACATTTACGTACACCTGAATATAATGAATTATTTGCTGGTGATCCAACTTGGGTTACTGAGTCTATGGGGGGAATGTTAGACGATGAAAGATCATTAGTTACTAAAACCTGTTTTCGTTTTTTAAATTCTCTTAATAATTTAGGACCAGCTCCAGAACCTAATTTAACTGTATTATGGTCAAATAAATTACCTGAAAATTGGAAACGATATAGCAGTAAAATGGCAATTATAACGCATACTATTCAATATGAAAATGATGATATAATGCGTCCTATATATGGATCTGATTATGCTATAGCTTGTTGTGTATCAGCCATGAAATTAGGTCGCCAAATGCAATTTTTTGGTGCGCGTTGTAATTTAGCTAAAGCCTTATTATATTCTATTAATGGTGGACGTGATGAAATATCTGGTGAAGTTGTACTTGAAGGAATTGAACCATTAACTGGTACTAAACTAAAATATGAAGAAGTAGTTAAATCTTTTTCTAAAGTTATGAATAAAGTAGCTGGTATTTATGTAGATGCGATGAATATTATTCATTATATGCATGATAAATATGCATATGAGGCAAGCCAAATGGCATTTCATGATACTGTAGTTGAACGTTTAATGGCATTTGGAGTAGCTGGTATTAGTGTAGTAGCAGATTCTCTATCAGCCATTCGTTATGGTGATGTAAAAGTAATTAGAGATGATCGTGGAATAGCTGTTGACTTTATTCCAAGTCGTGAATTTCCACGATATGGTAATGATGATGATAGAGTAGATAAAATATTGGTAGATGTAGTAAAAAGATTTGCTAGGGAACTAAAAAAACATCCTTTATATCGAAATGCCATTCACACTTTATCATTACTAACTATAACATCAAATGTAGTATATGGTAAAAATACAGGTGCCACACCAGATGGCAGAAAATCAGGTGTTCCTTTCGCACCAGGTGCTAATCCTAGTCAGGGTGCTGATAAATCGGGAGCATTAGCTTCATTAAATAGTGTTTCCAAAATACCTTATAAGGATGTATGCCAAGATGGAATATCTAATACTTTCTCTATTGTACCAAGTGCTCTAGGGCATAGTGATCAAGAGCAAATAGATAATTTAGTTAGATTATTAGATGGATACTTTAAGCAAGGAGCTCATCACTTAAATGTCAATGTTTTGGATCGGAATACTTTGGTAGATGCTATGAATAATCCTGGTAAATATCCAAATTTAACAATAAGAGTATCTGGTTATGCTGTTCGATTTAATACCTTAACTAAAGCACAACAAGAAGAAGTAATTAGTCGTACTTTCCATGAGGCTTTATAGTGGAAATAGGTTATATTCATTCTATTGAAACAATGGGTTTAGTAGATGGACCTGGTATTAGGGTAGTTATCTTTATGCAAGGCTGCCCTTTAAGATGTGCTTTTTGTCATAATCCTGATACTTGGCAAGCTAAAGCTAATTTAAAAATCACATCTAAAGAATTAGTAGATCGTATTCGTAAATTTAGACCTTATTTTGAAGAAGGTGGAGGAGTAACATTCTCTGGTGGAGAACCACTATTTCAATCCAGATTTTTAGCTGAAACTTTAAAATTATGTAAAAAAGCAGGTATTCATACTTGCATTGATACATCTGGAACAGGTTATGATTTAAAATATTTAGATGAAATATTAAAATGGACAGATTTAATTTTATTAGATGTAAAAGCAATAGAACCTAATAAATATAAAGAATTAGTTAAATATCCGATGAATCAATTTAATAAATTCCTAGAGATTATTCAAGATAAGCAAAAAGAATTATGGATTAGACAAGTAATTGTACCTGGTATTAATGATAATGAGGAATATATAAAACAATTAGCCAAATATATAAGTAATATTAAGAATGTAACTAAAGTAGAATTACTTCCTTATAATACATTAGGTGTTGACAAATATAAAAAATTAGAAATTGATTATCGATTACAGGGAGTAGAACCATTAAGTAATGATGCTCATACTAAATTAACTAAGCTATTAAATAAAGAGTTAATTAAATTAGAAAAGTAAGTATAATTAACAAAAAACTACTTTTTTTTTTTTTTTTTTTGAGA
>CANQEN010000048.1 GCA_947595045.1 uncultured Bacilli bacterium
ATCAAAAATTACAAAGCCCCGTAATTTCAAGCAAAAAACAAAAATGAGCCAGCTTTCGCTGACTCTTCAGGGGGTTTTGGTTGTGTGTCTTCACCTTTATAATCGTAAAGACACCGGCATGGAGTAACATGCCATCTTTAGTATAATTCATTTTTGAACAGTTGTCAATGATTTTATAGTAATCTAATTAAAATATTATGATTAATATATGGTAATGTCTTAAGTATTAGTATTCAATTATGTCTCAAGTATAATGTAATATATTTCGCTTGAAGTGACATGAATAAAAAAGATTGAATTGTGAATGAATAAATTAGAAAAATATAATGTTATCAAAGAGCTAATTGATTATAATGGTAATAAAAACAGAACTTGTAAAAATCTTGCTTTATCTAGAAAACAAACTATAACCTTAGATAAATCTCTTTCTGAAGATATTATACTACTTTATAAATCTAAATATCAAGACCTTATTTTTAACCATTTCTTTATAAAATATCTATTCTTAGTCCTTTTTAATTTTCATATCTAAATTATTATGTATTACACCCACTTTTAAATATTTTACTTGCTCTAGATATTGTTTTCATATTTAAAGCACACCTACCAGTCAACTTATTAGTATGAATTAAATTCTTCATTCTCGGTTTTAACAAAAGACCTAGGTAACATCTCAATATCAAACCAATAATCAATTGCTTGAGTAACATTACCATTTGTAGTATCAGTTGGACAAATCCAATCATTAGGATTACTACTTGTCAATTTAGATATACACCGATTACCATTTTTATCTACTAAAGAAATTATAGCTCCTAAAGTCCATGTTTAGTAGCAAATACCACTATTACATACTGGAACAGTTCCTAAGTATCCAACTTGTACACTAGTACCTCCACTTAATCCATCCGTCGCATATACTTTAGATATAATTAATATCCACAATCCCACCATAAATATAAATTTGCTATTATCTGCTATCTTTTTCATTACTTCGTTCACATTCTAATACTATTACTTAATTATAAATAATTTGATAGATTTTATACCTTTATATTTATTTCATCATAATTTTGTCATATTTACTTACATTTTCGTTATTTTTTTATTAATAGGACAATTTAATTATAGGTAATACAAATGAATTTAGAAAAATTATACTTTTTAAGAGAAGAAAAGGAATTAATACAACAAAAAATGGCTAATATTTTAAAGGTTAGTAGGGTAACAATATCACAGTAGGAAACAACTAAAGAGATTATTCCATTAAATAAGTTAAATATATATGCTAATTACTTTAATGTTAGTATGGATTACATTATAGGTTTATCTAATGTAAAATCATATAAATTTGATACATGTGTATTAGATCGTTCTATGATAGGCAAAAGACTTAAACAATTTAGGAAAATGTTTCACCTTACACAACAGCAATTAGCAGACGAACTAAATACAACTCATTCTACTATTAGTGCTTATGAATCTGGAAAAACATTGATTTTAACATCATTTGCTTATCAAATTTGTTTAAAATATCACTTATCATTAGATTGGTTATGTGGTAGAACTAAATGATTATTTTTATTACCATAATAACAATATACTTTATACATTACCTCATATCTTTTAGTTCCTCTAGTATCGTATCCACGTTTAAATTTATATTTTTTTATCATAAATGGTTCTTGTTTATTAATTGGATAGTTTAAAGAAATAGTTAATTCAATTTTATTATTATCTACTTTAGAAACTATAATATTATTTAATAGCTTACTAATAAGTTTTTTTATTATAGTTTGTGTCTGGATTTTTGAAAGTAATAATTGATATATCTCTTTTTGATAATTTTGATTTATCAACTTTTTATTATTTAGCTTTAAAGAGTGCAATTCTTTTTCTATTTGGATAATATCACTATTAAGTTGATTATTTCTTTTATAAAATTCTTCATTTGATAAATTACCAGTAATACTAAGTTCTAACAATTTATCTTTCTTTATATTAATATAGTCTATTTGTTTTTGCTTCTTATTAATAATATTATTAAAATCATTATTAGGTGTTATATTCCTATAATAATGTGCTAATATATCAATTATACTTTGATTATCTATATTTAACTTGGCTATTATATCTTTCATTATATAGTCTAATTCTGACTCACGAATATTAGGTGAATCACATTTATTTTTACCATATTTTAAATATTCTGAACAAACCCATGTAATATCTTTATTATGGCGTCTAAAACAGCGTCGATGAAAAACCGTATAATGTTTTTTACAATATATTCTAGCACTATACAAATATCTATTTTTAGATATCGGTTTTGTAAAACTATGTTTACGACTATTTAATCTTATATTAGCTAACTTCCATAAGTCTTCATCAACTATTGGAGGAATTTTCTTTTTACTTTCATAAATGATCCAATCATCTTCTTTAAAGTATTTAATTTTTTTAGTCATATAATCAATTATTTCTGATTTTTTACCACAATAGTATCCTTTATATTTAGGATTACTAATCATTCTAGATATAGTAGATACTGACCATTTACATCCTCTACTAGTTTTTAACTGACTATTATTTAATAATTTAGCTATTTTAGATAATGATAATTCTTTTATAGCATATAATTCGTATATTCTTCTTACAATATTAGCTTCCTTTTGTATAACTATTAGATGTTTAGTATTTTTATCTTTTTTATAACCATAACACATATCATTTCCTAAAATTTCTCCTCGTTCTATTGCCCGATGCATTCCAAATTTAACTCGTTCAGATAACCTTCTAACTTCATCTTGCGCCATTGAAGCCATAATCGTAAGTCTAAGCTCTGAATCAGGCAAAGCTGTATTAATATTATCATTAATAAATAAGACAGCGACCCCATAAGTTAAAAGCTCTCTAGTATATTTAATACTATCCAAAGTATTTCGAGAAAATCTAGATATTTCTTTAGTTACAATTAAATCAAATTTACCTTCCCTTGCATCATTGATCATACTCATAAATTGATCTCTTTTAATATCACTAGTACCTGTTATACCATCATCTACATATCCCTGTACATAACTCCAATTCGGGTTCTCCTTAATATATTTATCAAAATGCTCTACTTGATTCTGTAATGACTTTTGTTGTTCAACATGATCAGTCGATACTCTAGCATAATCTGTTACTCTAAGCTTTATACTTGTTAGAGGAATTCCCATATTTAATTGTTTTCTCACAGTATATAAATCCAAAGTAATCACCTTTTACTTAATATTTAATTCACCCAGTATACCACTTTCTGTATACTTATATATTTGATAGGATATTTTATGTTCATTAAATAACTCTTGATTTAAATATAAAGCAAGTTCTAACAAAATTTTATGATTAAAATTATTGATTATATTCAACTATAAGTTCACCTCATTTAAAATTATGATACAAGTAGTAATACTATTATTACAAATATCAAAAAAAGCTATATCATAAATAGACATAACTTAATTATTTATAGAAGTTTAACCCATTACTTCCCCACCATTATTATGTATAACCTGACCTGTCATATAACTTGAATCATCACTAGCTAAGAAAACAAAAGTAGGCGCTAGCTCATATGGCATTGCCCCTCTAGCCATAGCTGCATTAGCACCAAGTGATGGAATTTTTTCTTTTACCCAACAAGCTGGCTGTAATGGGGTCCAAAAGAATCCTGGTGCGATAGCATTGACTCTAATATTCTTTAAAGCCAAATTACGAGATAAAGCTCTAGTAAAGCCAACAATTGCCCCTTTAGTTGTAACATAATCTATTAATTGAGGATCCCCATAAAAAGTAGTAACTGAGCTTAAATTAATAATTGAAGCTCCCGATTTTAGATGTGGTAACACTTCTTTAGTTAAATAAAACATACCATATATATTTACCTTCATCGTTCGATCAAATTGTTCATCACTAATACAGTTTAATTCATCTTGTTGATACTGAACACCAGCATTATTAACTAAAATATCAATCTTTCCAAATTTTTTTAAAGTAAGATCAACAATGCATTTAGAAAAATTTTTATCAGCAATATCTCCTGCCAATAAAACGCATTCTCCTCCTAAAGACTCAATATAATTTTTAGTTTCTTCTGCATCACGATGTTCATTATAATATGGGATAACAACTTTAGCACCTTCTTTTGCGAAAGCTACAGCTGCTGCTCTACCTAAGCCACTATCTCCTCCTGTTATAATAGCTACTTTATCTTTTAACTTACCACTACCTTTATAATTAGGATTATCAAAAATAGGTCTTGGATTCATTAAATACTCCATTCCTGGTTGAACATTCTGAGATTGCTCAGGTGCTAAAATATCATATTCTTTACTTTGAACCCCTATGGGATAATAATAATTATAATATTGATTTCCATAATTATAATCAAAATTCATATATACCTCCTAGGATAATATATGAACTTTGATTTAAATAGTCACAAATTAATGTGTATATGATTTTAAGTGAAAAGGTCTCTATTCGTTGCTATAACAAAACCCATATTTTTTTACCTTAACTTTGAGATGGCAACAATGTAAAAAGAATAAGAAATAAGAAGTGATGAAAAAAGTATTTATAGTTTTTAAACTAAATGGTACACTTAAACGTCTGCCTATTCTTATTGATCTTAATTATAAATCAACTCTCATAACAGTAAAATTTAATTTCTCGTCTAATAATATAAATAACCAAGTGCAATCAAAAATAACTTTCCAAAATTCTTCATAAGATAATTTAAAAGAAGCTAAATAATGACTATTTTAAGCTTCTTTCTTTTAGCAAAATTTTCTTCATAACCTTCGTCGATAATAGCACAAAAGTAAACTTTATTACCACCATGTTGAAAGTTAGCATGAATTTCGTTTATTTCAATATAAAAAATTTTATATTGATTATTACATCTAGTAATAATTTCAACAATGATCCATCAAATTTGACATTTTTTTTAAGAAACAGTACTATAGCTTCTTAAAGTATGGCGAACAAATTGAGACACATTTTTAGTCATAGTATATTTAATTAATTAATACTCAGTTTCATTAGTTAATCTTTGATAAGGTTTTAGGTTAAGTAATTCTCTTAATAGAACAAATCTCTCATGATTATCTTTTTTGTAATAATTAGCTGTAATATAACCAAGCTCTTTCTCTTATTTCTTTAGCATTTTTAAATTTATCATCAATTTTTATAGGTTAAAACTTCGTTTTATGTTTATTTTGAACAATTAAATTTCAAAACATTTTTTAGGTTTTACCCATTTTTATTTATATTAAAAGGTTTTATTTTTAAATCTCCACTCTTGGGAAACAATGTCAATATTAAAAATAGATATTGACATTTATAATATACGATGCTATAATCATGAAAACAAGGGAGGAATTTATATGAGAAAATATAATTCATTTAAAGTTAATGCTTTACTCCTTGCCTTATTCCTGTGATAAGGTCTGTTTTTAGTGTTTAAATATTTGTAAAACTATAAATGGTCCTAATATTTAATTTTTTAAATTAATAATATTGGACCATTTTTTTATTGGGAGGAAATTATGAAAAAAATTAAAATATTTGATACAACTTTAAGAGATGGTGAACAATCACCAGGATGCAGTATGTCATTAGATGAAAAGGTTAGGTTTGCTAAACAGCTTGAAAAATTAAATGTTGATATAATTGAAGCTGGTTTTGCAGCTAGTAGTGAAAAAGATTTAAAAGCTATACAAGAAATTTCAAAAGAAATAGAAAAGCCTATTATTACGTCATTGGCGCGTTGTAATAAAGATGATATTGATAAAGCTTATGAATCACTAAAATTCGCTAAGAAAAAAAGAATTCATGTCTTTATTGCTACATCTAAAATTCATATGAAAGATAAACTTCATATGACCAAAGAAGAAGTTTTAATTAAAGTTAGGAGCATGGTTAGGTATGCCAAAAGTTTATGTGACGATATCGAATTTTCATTAGAAGATGCAACTAGAACTGAAAAAGAATTTATGGTAAAAGTTATTACTACAGCTATTGAAAGTGGGGCTAATGTCATCAATATACCTGATACAGTTGGTTATATTACACCTAATGAATATCGTAATATAATTGATTATATCAAGAATAATGTTCCTAATATTGATAATATAGAATTATCAACTCATTGTCATAATGATTTAGGGTTAGCTGTTGCTAATACTCTAGCTGGTATGGAACAAGGTATTACACAAATAGAATGTACTGTTAATGGAATTGGCGAAAGAGCTGGTAATGCTGCTCTTGAAGAAATTGTCATGGCGCTAATAGTTAAAAGCGATTATTATAAAGCTAAAACAGATATTAACATTAAAGAAATAATTAATTCTAGCAAAATATTAGTTGATATAACGGGATCTTTTGTTCAACGAAATAAACCCGTAGTTGGTGATAATGCCTTTAGGCATGAAGCCGGTATTCATCAACATGGAGTTATTCAAAATAAAGAGACTTATGAAATAATTGATTCAAGTTCTTTAGGTCTCCAAGATGATAATATTATTATTGGCATTCATTCTGGTAAACATGCCATAATAGAGAAAATGAAAAAGATGAATATTGATTTTGATATGAAGAACATAGATGACTATGTTGAAATAATAAAAAAATACCTAGAGCAAAATAAAAGGATTAGTGATGAAACTTTTAAACAAATTATTGTTAATCCTAAAATAAAAAAACTTTCTTCTAATTCGTTATAAAAAAGATTTTCTTAATATAGTACTTTCTTATTGTTGCATTAAGTGAACCTAATGCTCTAGCTTTAGAACAACAAGGTTATGGTTATGTTGTTGAATCTGTTGGTAATATTGGTGGTGAAGTACCTTATACTACTTTTAATGCTAAAAAGAGTTATATCAAAAATAATCCAAAAGTTATTGAATCTTTCAGTAAAGCATTACAAAAAGGAATTGATTATACATTCTCTCATAGTTCTAAAGAATTAGCAGAATTATTAGTTGACTATTTTCCAGATAATACTGTAGATGATATAAAAACTGTTATTGATAGATATATGAGTATCGACTCATGGTATAGAACAACTTATATAGCTAAAAAGGGATATGACCATATACAGGATATTATTGAATATAACGGTTATTTAGAAAAGAAAGTTCCATACAATATTCTAGTAGATAATACTTATAATGAAAAAGATACTAGAGATTAATAATTTAACTAAAACTTATCAAACTCCTACGGAGGAGATAAAGGCTGTTGAACAATTTTCCATAGAACTCCAAAAAGGTCAATTTATAGCTATTGTAGGACCTAGTGGTTGTGGTAAAAGTACCATTTTATCTATTCTTTGTGGTTTAGAAGACAAGGATAACGGTGAAATAATTAATTATAATCAAAAAATAGGATATATGCCACAAACTGATGCATTATTTGAATGGCGAACTATTATGGATAATTGTCTATTGGGCTTAGAGATAGCTAAAACTAAGAATAAAGATAATATTAAATATGTTGATGAATTACTCAATAAATATGGTTTAGGGGAATTTAAAAATCATCATCCATCAAATTTATCTGGTGGTATGAGACAAAGAGTGGCTCTCATCAGGACACTAGCAATGAAGCCAGATATCTTATTATTAGATGAACCGTTTTCATCACTTGATTACCAAACTAGATTATCTATATCCGATGATATTTATAATATTTTAAAAAAAGAAAAAAAGAGTATGATAATGGTAACGCATGATATTGCTGAGGCCATCTCGATGTGTGATATAGTTATAGTCTTATCAAAAAGGCCTAGTATAATTAAAAATATTTATAATATAGATATTCCAGATATTAGCCCAATTGAAAAAAGAAAACATTCTGATTTTTCTAAATATTATGATTTGATATGGAGAGATATTGATCATGAGTTATGAACATAAACGATATTTAAGAAAATTAAAATTAAACAGAATATGTATTTTTATAAGCCAAATATTGATATTCATTATTATACTTGCTATATGGCAAATATTAGCTAACTTCAATCTAATTAATACTTTTATTACATCAAGTCCTAAAAAGGTGTTAGATACCATTATTGAATTGCATAATAGTAATAATTTATATCATCATATTTGGGTTACAACATATGAAACTATTATAAGTTTTTCATTAGGTTCGATTATTGGTATTATAATTGCAACTATTCTATGGCGCATAAATTTTTTAGCTAAAATCTTAGAGCCATATTTAACTATTTTAAATAGTTTACCTAAAGTAGCTTTAGGTCCTATTATTTTAATTTGGTTTGGAGCTAACATAAAAGCCATTATTATTATGGCTTTATTAATATCAGTAATTGTAAATGTGATTAATGTATATCAAGGCTTTATTCATGTTGACAATAATCGTTTAAAATTAATGCAATCATTTGGTGCTAAACCATGGCAAATTTACTGCAAATTGATATTTCCAGAAACTTTACCAAATATTATAAGCACTATTAAAATTTCAATTAGTATGTCATTAATTGGGGCTTAAGACACATGTCGAGAAAATTATATATTTTTTATGCTAGTTTGCACTAACATTCCAATAAATTTGTA
>CANQEN010000049.1 GCA_947595045.1 uncultured Bacilli bacterium
GTTATCTTATAGTTCTAGCATTACCACCTAATTTAATAGGTTGGTGTGACTTCATTGGGCTAGTCCCTCCATCACTCTTTATAAGATATTAATTAAATTATAGTATATATTTATTACCTCAACAACAAGCTGTAATTAACGCTTTGAGAATTGAGGCGCACGACGAGCAGCTTTTAAACCTGGCTTCTTACGCTCTTTAGCACGAGAATCTCTTGTAATCATACCAGCTCTTTTTAATATTTTACGATAACTATCTTCATTACCTTCATTAGGTTCGTCATATTGTAATAAAGCTCTAGTTATTCCTAAGCGAATAGCTCCAGTTTGACCACTAGCTCCTCCACCAGTAACCTTAACTTCAATATCAAATGTATTTTCATTATTTGTCAATACTAAAGGTTGTTTTAAATCCATAACATAGGTCTCATATGGCATAAAATCTCTTACATCTTTACCATTAACAGTAATTTTTCCACTTCCAGTTGTCATCCTTACTTGTGCAACTGAAGATTTTCTTCTACCTGTACCAATAAATACTTTTCCCATTTAAAACCCTCCTTATTTAATATCCATTTCTATAGGTTTCTGAGCAATATGTGGATGCTCTGAACCAGCATATACAAATAACTTTTTATACATTTGACGACCTAATCTTGTTTTAGGTAACATACCCTTAACAGCTCTCTCCACCATTTCAATTGGATAATTCTCCAACATTTCACGAGCAGTTCTTTCTCTTAATCCACCTGTATACCCACTATGATTATAATATATTTTATCATCAAGTTTATTACCAGTTAGATTAACTTTTGAAGCATTAACCACAATAACAAAATCGCCACAATCTACATGTGGTGTATATGTAGGTTTATGCTTTCCACGTAATACATTGGCTACTTTAGCTGCTAAACGACCTAAACTAATTCCTTCAGCATCAATAACATACCAATTACGTACTACTTCTTCTTTTTTTTGCATATATGAATTTTTCATCATAATTTTTCTTCCTCCTATACATAAAGTAAGTTTTCCCAAGACTTACTTAATGTGGGATAAACAATGTACCAGTTAAAATTGTACTAAAAAGATATTGAAAAGTCAATATCTTTTTAGAATTATTCACAATTTGTCAATTATCAGATAAAAGAAGAATTCATATAATTATTCATCCATTTACCTTATCTGCATATTATTTACCAGTATATGCATTTTTCACAACAGCTTCTATATAAGAACCATCAGCAAAGAAAGTGTAAGCAGTACCAGTACCATCAGCCTTAACTCCGGTAACTCCACTACTAACTGTAGCAGCTGGATTCAATGTAATATATTCATTAGACATTCTAAAATTATCCCCAACTACTGGTTGTCCATGGTAAGTAGCAGTTCTTATATCTCCATTTCCTTCATGATATTCCCAAGAGATAACATTATCATTATTAGCATAAGTATTATTAAATTTATTTCGAACTGAAGCATCCGTTGTATTCATAGAACTTCCAGTCCCTGTTCCTTGTCCAGAAGCAACTGAAGTACTCTTTCTAGCACTATCATAACCAGTTGTAGGATTATAAGTACCATTAGTGCTATTTCCTAAAGTGCTAGCTTCTGCAACAGTTTCTGTTACTTGCTCTGTCATACCATTATTTATAATCTCATTTATAATACTAATACATTCTCCAATTGAGCTTTTTATAGTATTACAATAACTTCTAATATCTTCATTATAATCTGTTGAATAACCAGAATTTAGAAATGAATCTAATGAACTTATAAATTGGTCAATATTATTCTCAGCATTTTCAAATTTTGCCTGCATATTTTTAAATACATCTAATACATTATCTTCAATTCTTACTTGTTCTGTACCTGATTGATAATCAAAATTCCAAGCATTATTATGCATACTCTCTACTTGATCATCTTCAAAAATGGTATTAGCATATTCTCCATCTACACCATTAACTCTTGCCTGTTCTTTTACGGACGTATTTAATTTATACAAAACATTATTTAGCTCAGTATATGCTCCATGTATTCCTCCACTAGAATTAACAGCATTATGACCCATTTGCCCTGCTAATTTTGTTCTATACTGATCAGCTAAACTTCCTGTATAAATTTGATTAGTATAAGTAATATCTCCACCTATATCTCCCATTAATTCTAAAAAATTAGTTTTATATTGATTCATTGAACGTAGTGATTGTAACGCATACGCAAAATCAATGTTTACTGTTGCCATATATCTTTCCTCCTTTATTTTTAATTATGACAATAAACTACCATTTTCACAACTATATTGTATCACATCAAATAAGGTCACACAACCCCTTTTACAATTCTTTACACCATTTTAGTGTCTACTTAAAGTACTAGCTTCTGCAACAGCTTCTGTTACTTGCTCTGACATCTCATTATTTATAATTTCGTTTACAATACTAGCACATTCTCCAATTGATCTTTTTATAGCATTACAATAACTTCTAATATCTTCATTATAATCTGTTGAATAACCAGAATTTAGAAATGAATCTAATGAACTTATAAATTGGTCAATATTATTCTCAGCATTTTCAAATTTTGCCTGCATATTTTTAAATACATCTAATACATTATCTTCAATTCTTACTTGTTCTGTACCTGATTGATAATCAAAATTCCAAGCATTACTATGCATACTATCAATTTGATTATCATCAAAAATAATTTGGGAATATTCTCCATCTACACCATTAACTCTTGCCTGTTTTTGTACAGATGTATTCAAATCATACAAAACATTATTTAACCTAGTGTATGCTCCATGTATTCCTCCACTAGAATTTACAGCATTATGTCCTATTTGTTCAGCCAATTTTGTTCTATACTGATCAGCTAAACTTCCTGTATAAATTTGATTAGTATAAGCAATATCTCCACCTATATCTCCCATTAATTCTAAAAAATTAGTTTTATATTGATTCATCGAGCGTAATGATTGTAATGCATACGCAAAATCAATGTTTACTACTGCCATATTATCTTTCCTCCTTTAACTTATTTTAAACACTTATGGATATCTACCCTTACACTGTGATTGTAGCACACATTATGGCTAAAGAGCAAGTTTTTTTTATAATTTTTCTATCAAAGTTCAATTATATCGACACAATTTGACACAAATATGTGATTTAAGTTTCTTATCACAGTAGAAAGACATGTAAAATATCTCTAACTATTTATTAGTTTCACCATTAACTACTAATTTATTCCACATAAATTAAAAAAGTAGCATATTCATTTTGAATATACCACTTTGTCAACAGTCTGAAATTAATATTGCTATAACAATATTAATTTTTCACCATTTTTAATACCAGAATCTTTGACAACTAAATTAGGATTATAAATCTTACCATCATTTTTATTATAGATTAAAGCATTTTGTTGAACAATGTATCCACCATTAGTAAGTTCAGCAATAGCTTTTTGTAACATAATAGTTACTTTATATAATGTTTTATTAATAGGAATATAAATATCATATTGTTGCTCAATCATAGGTACATATAATTGAATTAATATTTTATTCATTACTATCATCTCCATCACTAATATAAGGTAATTCTGGCGTTTCAATTAATTTAACCAAAGTAGCCTTACCATTTTTAACTAAATATCCAAAACTAGGCGCTAACTCTTCTCGCATCTCTCTGGTAGTTTGAGCTATTTTTAGTGTCATTTGATTTGCAATACCACTACCTACCCAAATACCACGATTTGGTGCTACGACTGTTTTATACCAACTATCATATTCTACTTTTGATACATTAGATGCCATATCA
Organism: uncultured Bacilli bacterium; assembly: GCA_947595045.1. Lineage (GTDB taxonomy): Bacteria > Bacillota_I > Bacilli_A > RF39 > UBA660 > CANQEN01. The sequence continues at coordinate 3,828 of CANQEN010000049.1, forward strand.
GTTATAATAATTTGAATAGTTCCTAAATCTTTACCTTTTTCAAATAAAGTATCAAATTTACTTTGATTATCACGTGATAATTTTTGTTTAAAACTATTAATACCTATAACAATACATGTCATATTTTGGAATTTATTTAATACAGCACGATTATAATTATTAGCTAAATACATTTCATTTTGTTGTTCTATATAATTTAATATCTTAGTAAATGTTTCATCCATATTATCATTATAATAAGCTACTTTGTCTACTTTATTATCTTCTAATAATCGTTCAGGATCAATAATAATAGTAACTTGTTGAGTTAAAGTTGTTATTTGCTTAGCTAAAGCAACAACAAATGGTTTTAATTCATCTGTACTATTACTCAATACTAAGCTAGCCATTCTTGTTTTAAAATCAAATAATTCTACATTTAGTGTTTCCTTGTTTATACCGATTGGTAAATTCAAATTATTTTTTACATACATACTAACACTTTCAATATTAACTTTTTCTGGTAAAACAGGAATTGCTGGAGCAAAAGCTGGTGCTTGTTGCTCAAGATTTAATGATAGTTGTTTAATGGATTCAGACATAACATCTTTTTTAAAACAATAAGCTGTTTGAAATTCATAAACATTATCAAGTTGGACAAGCCCTCTACCAAATATTTTAGAAGGTTTCCGACCTCTTATACCACTAAATATTGATGAATAATCACTATCATCATTTAATTGTAAACATAATTCCATTTTAAAGTTCTGCTTTAAACGATACCTAATAGAATTAATACTACCAACGCTTAGAATAAAATAGATTCCATATTTTACACAATCACGAGTTATTTGAATTAAATCTTCAGCAAATTGATCGTACGTTTCAGAAAATACTTCATAATTATTTAAAAGGACAACAATGCTTGGCAAAGGACTATTACTAGATTGAATATAGCTATTATAATTCCCACCATATTCTAAAAATAATTTTTTACGACTTGCCATTTCTGATTTTAATGTTTTAAATAAATTAGTTATCTTTTCAGTATCATCTAATAATAGTACATCACCCACATGAGGAGCATGGCTAAATGATTTAAGTGTTTCAGCACCAAAATCTAAACAATATATATTTACTTCCTTAGGTGAATGAGCTGTTATTAGTGAATAGATAGTTGTTGTCAAGAATAATTCCTTACCACTACCAGTTGACCCATAAATAATAGTATTTCCATCTTTTGATAATGGTAATGTCAATAATCCTTGACGTTGATTATTTGGGTCATCATATTCACCTATAATTGGATTTAAATTATAAGCCACTTCTTGATACTTATATTTATTTTTTAAGCCTTCCACAAATACTTCATCAGGAATACGGTCTAACCAAAGTGGTTCTATTTCAATATTATTAGCCTCAGCTATATCAGATAAATATCTAACAATATTGGGTAATTCTTCTCCTTTAGATTCCAACATTGAAGCCTTTTTTGAGTCATCAATACTTTTGATAATATAGCCTGTATTATCAACAAAATTTACAGAATTATCAATTTTCTTCCTTGGTTTATCAGATGGAATATATTGTGCTCCTGCCCAAGCAGATTGACCTAAAGCAAAAAATTCATTATAACCAACTTGAAGATAAAAACGACCAGTTTGTTTTAACATAGCAGCATCAGGTACTTTAATCATATCCATACTATCACTTTTGTCTTGCACTTTTAAACAAACTTTAAATTTTGAGTTACTCCAAATTTGATCATCAACAACACCAGATGGTTTTTGTGTAGCTAAAATTAAATGTACTCCAAGACTACGTCCAATACGAGCCGTACTAATTAGCTGTGCCATGAAATCAGATTGCTGGCTCTTTAACTCGGCGAACTCATCACATATAATAAATAAATGAGATATTGGTTTATCAACTAAACCATCGCGATAGAAACGTTGATATTTATAAATATCTACTGTACTTTCATTAAGAGAATCACGTGCTTGATTAAAAATAGCTTGGCGTCTTTTTAATTCACTTTGAATAGATGATAACGATCTATTCATTTCGACTGTATCTAAGTTAGTAATAGTACCAGCTAAATGAGGTAATTTAATACCTGTCTCATTATTTTTAAAAGCTCCAGCTAAACCTCCACCTTTATAATCGATGAGAATAAAAGATACTTCATTAGGATGAAAATTAATAGCCATTGATAAGATAAAAGTAATAATAAATTCTGATTTACCAGAACCTGTCATTCCAGCTATTAGGCCATGTGGTCCATGCATTTTCTCATGTAAATCCAATTTAAAAATTTCCCCACTTTGATCAATTCCTACAGGGACAGATAAACTAATTGTTGGAGCATTTACTTTCCATCTATTAAGAGGATTTAATTGTTCAATTTTTCCAACATTATACATTTCTAAGAAACCTACTGTATCAGGTAGACTTCTACTTTCACGAGCTATGTCAATAGGAATATTAGATAAATAAAAGGCACACTCTTGTAAATTAATATTGGTATTTAAATTAGCCCTAAACTCTTTTTGTTTATTAGCAATCAATTCATTTTCAAATAAACCAGAACTATTTTCACCAACATTAATAAATGTTGAACATTCATTTGGTAAGTTTGATAAACGATCATTTTTAATTAAAATACTAAAACCTAAATTTATATCTGATTCTAATACATTTTTTATAATATCGATATTACGCGCAACTTTAATATCATCGGTAATAATAAAGTAATATGGTGATTGAATTTGATTTTCTTTATCTTGTTTAGCATGTTCTTTTCGAATATAAAATTCATTTTCTAAATAACTAGAAATTTTTTTCATATCATCAGCACTAGTCGCATAAAAGCGATTTTGTTTATCGTTACTCCAACAGTGTGGTAATATTTTTGCAAACTTCCAATATTTCTCTCTTTCTTTATTAGTGAAAATAATAAGTTTTAAATCTTCATAGCTATGAAAAGTAATTAACTGAAGCAAAATTCCACTTAAAAATATTTGCGTAATATTATTATCTCCAACAATTGCTACTATATTTTTCTTAGCTAAAGAAAGGCAAATAGGGACATCTTCTATAATTTTAGATTCATTAACGACCTTTTTAACTAATTCTTTTAAATTATCTTCTTCTAGTTCAAAATGTTCCTCAGGAGCTTTTATCTGTATTTGAGGTGGTAGAGAACCATTTCCTAAGTATACACTCAAAAAGTCATCTTCTTCAATCCTTTTTTCCCATAATGTGGTTTTCCGATTACGAATAATGCTATAACATTCATCTAAAGAAACATTATTCTCAATTAATATTTGTCGTTGCTGCTTCATTGTAGTTTGAATTTCTTTTTGTTTTTCCTCTATATATTTACCATATTTAGTTTGCCTTATCTTCTCTCTTTTCTTTTTTTGTTTTTTTTGCCAACTGCGAGTTAAAGTAGGCCATAAAATCATTGAACACATCATGGCTCCTGATATCATTAAACTAGGAGCAGCTGACGATAAAGTCTGGTTCCCATTAAGGACATTATTTAAAGTAACTCCAGCTGTAATTAGTGAAGTCATTCCCATAGTAAGCATAGGCCCCATTGTAAATAATAAGGGCATTTCTTGCTGTGATTGGGCAGCTGGTGGAGGATCAATTACAAAAGTTATTTCTTCTATATTTGATCTAAACCGAGGAGACCGTAAAAAGTATTCTTCTTCTTTGTAAAAATCAATTACTTGTTCTTCGTCTTCATCATTAGTATCTAATATATTATAGACAGGATTACTTCTTGGAGTAAAAAAGTGTTGATTATAAGACATACGGTTTCCTGGATTATTTATAAGAATGAAATTAGCAATCACAACAATTTTAAGACCCATAATACAAATAATATCACCATAATTTAAAATATAGGTGCTAATAGCGACATCATTAACATAAGTAGTTCGACTAGGATCTAAATTTTGAATAATCCATCTACCATTTTGATATACTAATTGAGCATGTTTAGGGGCAGTCAACTCATTTTTATAAATAATCTGACAAGATGGGTCACTACCAATTAAAAAATTAGCATTAGCTTTTAATTGTAACTGAATAGTATCAGTATCATACATAGGTGCTGAATATAGGATAGTATATTCATTTTCACTATTCTTTTTTACATAATAAAAAGAATGGTTTTCTAATACTGTTTGTTCGACAATAACACCATTTTGGTATATTTTATATTCATTATTACTTTTTATAATCCATTTACCATTAATAGCCTCAGCATTAATAACATTTTGATTATTTCGATTAGTAATCCAATAATTACCATAAGGTTGAACTGGTAATTCAAATTTCCAAATATTATTTTTACTGATTAGTGATACAATCATTCAATCAACCCCATATTCTATAATAAAATTATATCTTAAATTAGTATTGTTTGCAATAGGTTTAACTATGATATTATTTATAGCTAGTTAAAATAAAATGAGAATTTATCTTTTATATATTAATATAAACTCCGTTTCTTGGAAATAGAAATGAGGTTTTTATATTAGTAAATTAAGTTATGATTATAAGATAAAGATATATGAAGAAAGACAAGCAGGAGAAACATAGTCAAGTTTAAGTGCAAAATATAAGGTAAATTCATCAGTTATACAATATTTAGTAAGATTAATTGATAAACATGGAA
>CANQEN010000050.1 GCA_947595045.1 uncultured Bacilli bacterium
TTCTCAAAATTGACATTTTGCTCAGTTTTCAAAGATCATTCCTGCTTTTTTCAAGCTCTTTAATAATATCAAATTTTACAAAAAAATTTTAAAATCTAACATTATATGTGTTTCCTTTCGGATGCATGTTACAACTATATCAGATTTATCATATGTTGTCAATAGATCTTTTAAAAAATTTACAACTTTACAGTTGCTTATTAACAATCTCCCATTTGAAAACGTTATTAATATATCAAAATGAAAAATTATTGTCAAGACTTTTTTTAAATTTTTTAAATTAAGTCGTTATCTTGACACCAAAATTATTCATTCAGACAATATAATATATGTATTTTCATTAAAATTATGCATTATTCTGCATTTTCGACTTGCAATTTGAAATACATATTTATATATTTTAAATTTTTTTCTGCACTAAACATTTCCATTTTATTCATATAACTATCTATTAAACTTTTCATAGCAAAATTAATCACCCTATCTAGTTCATGTGAATATCCCATACTTTTTTTATGATATTGATATTCCAGTCTATCTAATATTTTATATTCGCCATCAGGAAATATGCGTAAATCTAAATCATAATCTATATATTTTATAGTGCCCTCTTCAATAATATATGGAGTAGCAATATTACAATAATAATATATGCCATCATTTTTAATTTGTGAAATAATATTATACCAGCGATCTTTAAAGAAATACATAACGGCTGGTTCTTTCGTTCTCCAGCTAGTTCCTTCCGATTCAATAACTTTAGTCTTATTATTACCAAAAACTATATAATCTTTTTTTACTTCTAATACTACAGCTTCATCCCAGCAACGATGTACTTTACCATTATGCTTATAACATTGTATCTGATATTTGTCTCCAACACATATTTGGCTCAATACTTTCTTCTTAGACATAACTAAATTCACCTTCTTACTTTTTTTATTTATATCAACAACTATAGACTATTATATTATAACACATAAAATATTATATTTATATTATCATGCACAAAAACATTACGCATTGTAATGTTACTGTGTCAAAAACTCTAATGCTTTTTGTAGCTGATTATCATTATCATCAGTTGGATTAGCAATATATTTATCATCAAGTTCAATCTCTATATCGGGTATAATTCCTTCACTATCATTTACCCAATCACCCTTTGGTGTTAGCCATTTTTTAGTTGTAATTTTATATTGATCACCATTAGGTAAATTTTTTAATTCCTGTACCGTTCCTTTACCATACGTCTTATTGCCAATAAAGAATGCCTTTAAATTATCTTTTAAACTACCAATTAAAATCTCAGCTGCTGATGCACTAAGACTATTTCCTAATACAACTATCTGATATTCTTTTGTATTATTACCAGTAGAATAAACTTTATTTTTTTTGCTATCTTGTTCTAATTGATAAATAACATAAGACGAGTCCATTAATTGGCTCAATATATTCCCTACTACTGATAAATGTCCACCAGTATTTGAGCGCACATCAATAATTAATGAATCAATCTTTTGTTTTTCCAATTTAGCTAAATTATTAGAAAACTGCTTACCAGTATTAGCAGCAAAAGAATCAATATCAATATATCCTATTTTTTTATCATTCTTTTCAAACATTTTTGACGTTACTGTATCAATTACTATATTTTCTCTTTTTACTGTAACAGTCTTTTCCTCTTCATTTCGTAAAATGACTAAATTGAATTTATCAACATCACCTTTTATAACCATATTGCTAAAATCTTTAACGTCTAAGTCACTAGTCAATGTATCATTAATTTTAGTAATGATATCTCCTACCTGAATATCAGCCTTAGCTGCTGGTGAATTATTGAATACCTGCAATACAATCATATTATCATCTACTTTAGCAACAGAAATACCAATACCATAATAAGAACCATTTAATAAAATATTCATATTGCTATAATCATCAGAATCTATATACATAGAATATGGATCATCTAATAATGCTAGCACACCCTTTAATGCTGCATCTAGTAATTCTTTTTCATCTAATTTTTCATAATAATTATCTAATATATAATTATAATCGCTTATAAAGGATTGTAATTCATCACTGATATTTATCATATCTTTATTATCAATATTATCATTAGCCTTGTGTACTCGCTCCATAGATACGCCAGCAAAAAAGCTAAAAAAGCAAGTTATTACGACTAAAATTAATACTTCGTGAAATCTAAAACTATGCTTATTATTATCAATCATTTTTGACCCATTATTATTCATAAGTAAACATCCCCACTCTGTCAATTATTATTATAATAGCATACCTTTTAACAAATGTCCAACCATTTATCTAAGTATCCAAATTAAAGCTATACCATATTCATTAATAACTTAACTAAATATTTTTTCTAATTTATACATTTTTAATAAAATTAAATATGTTTTTTTTGTGTATTTAATTTTATGGAATCATGCTATAATATTTTTATAAATTTTGAGAGGAGATAAATATTAACAAATGACAAATAATAATATCAAAAAATTTACTATGATTGATGAACCATTTATTTGTGATAACTGTCATAGAAAAGTAATGGAATTAAATTATACAGCTAGAGACCATTGCCCATATTGTTTGTACTCTAAACATGTAGACATCAATCCCGGTGATAGACAAAATAAATGTTTAGGATTATTAATACCTATTGGTATTGAAAAATTTAAAAATACTTATAAAATAATTTACAAATGCAATAAATGTCATCAACTTCATAAAAATATTATGGCTAATGATGATAATATGGATGTAATTATCAAATTATCAGTCAAAGAAAATAATCCTAAATTCTAGGATTATTTTAAAATTTCCATATATCATCATTCTTATTTGACTGTTCAATTGTTTGACTACTATTTTTAGTTTCCATATCTACACTATCTTCAACTTCTTCTTTATGTATATCAATCTCTACTGATTCTCTATTTATAGTATTTTCATTTCTATTTGGAAAGTCAATCTTTTCTGCCTTATCCTCATTTTCTATAATACTTTTATTTTCTTTTAATAAGTCATCTAAGACTGGGGTTGAAGATTTAAAATCATCATCAATTATCTTTTTTTCTTCAGTATCTATTTCACTATTAGATAAAACTTCATCTAACGTATTCAATTTTAAGTCATCAGACATATCATCTTTTTCTTTTAACATATTCTTCAAATCTAAAGTTAAAGGTCTAAATAATGTATCTGAATCACTAATATCATCATTTTGTTCTTCATTTTCATTATTTTCCTTCTCCTTAGTATTAATTTCATCAACATTTACATTATTTGCGTTATCTACTTTATCAGTATCAGTAGTCCCTAATCCAGTAGTAGTTTCTTCACTAGTCATCGCATTAGTAAATAATTTTTCTTCTTTATTTTGTTCATCTACTGGTATATTAGATACTATTGGCTCTGCCATTGAAATGTTACTATTTTCAGTTGACATTGTATCATTAACTTTATCAGTTATTGTTTCTTCACTCATTTCAATCTTCGTATCTTGACTTACTGTTAAATCCGGTTCTTTTTCATTATTAATAATTTGATTATCTAAAGTAGTCTCATTAATCAGATTTGAATTATTATCATTTGTATTAAGTGATTCAATTAGTTCATTTTCAATTGCCTTTTTATTATCTGTAGGAATAATAACGGTTTCATTAGCTATTGCTGAATCTAATGCATCAACAGTTGTCTCTGTACCTTTTTCTGTATTTATCTCTTCTGCATTTAACGTTACATTATTTTCTGTAGGCAAAATAATGTTTTCATCTGTCTTTTGATAAATACCATCATTATCGTCATAATTGATATTATTTTCTTTTAATGAATCTACTGAAGAATTAGATTCTATTTCATTTTTTATATCAGAATTAATATTAGCATCAACCATATTGTTATTTAAGGATTCTTGTTCATTGGTTGAATTAGTGCTAACACCAATATTTACATTTGCATCGGTATTTATATTATCATCACTTATAGGATTACCCCATGGATTTAAAGGAACAGTATTATTATCCACACTTGCTGTTTCATTTTCCATAGGTGAATTATTATTTGTATCAAATGTATCTAACGTTTGAATAGGTACATTAACTAATTCATCAATGTTATTATTATAACTTATATCATTATTATCAACTCCAAAAGTAGTTAAATCAATACGACCTTGATTAGACTCTGGAAATGATGTTTGTAAATTATTTGAATTCCCATCGGCAGTATTAATATTATCATTATTAATGCTATTAACAACATTACTAGAATTAGTTAATACATTATTATCAACTGCAAAAGTAGCTAAATCAATACGTTCTTGACTAGGCTCTGGAAATGATGTTACATTAGTTGAACTTTCATTGCTAGCATTTGTATTACTAACATTATTTATCCCCATAGCATTTATGTCATTATTAGGTGCTAATGTATTAGCACTACTATTAATATCATTATTCACAACATTTAATTCACTATTAACATTAGTTGAACTATTATTAATAGTCGCCTGATTATTATTAGATAATGGATTATCATCCCCACTACTATTCTTTTTCTTACCATTCAAATTAATTATTTTCTTTTTATCAACAATGTAACCAATAATTGATAGTATCACTAAAATGACTATAATTAAGATTATAATATAATTCTTAGTTATAAAATCTAATATATTTTCCATACTCTCTCCTCTATTCTTTTATAAATTTAAATAATCCTTTCCTTTAAAAGGATCTTCACGCAATAAGTTAGGATAATCCTGTTGCCTTAAAGCTTCGTATAACACCAGTGCTACACAATTAGATAAATTAAGAGCTCTAATATTATTATTAGTAGGTATTCTTAAACATCTGTCTAAATATTTTTTTAAAATTTCTTTAGGAATCCCTGTACTCTCTTTACCAAAAACAAAATATATATTGGCTTTAATATCTTGATAATTAAAGTCAGTATAGGTTTTATTCCCATACCTAGTTAAAAAATAAAATTCCCCATTATTTTTGCTTAAAAAATCATCAAAATTATCATACACATAATATTCACAATGATCTATATAATTGACACCACTTCTTCTTATCGCTTTCTCATCTAGTGAGAAACCTAATGGTTTAATTAAATGTAGCTTTGTATTAGTTCCAGCACAAGTGCGCATAATATTGCCTGTATTTTGAGGTATCTCCGGTTCAAATAATACAATATTAATCATTACTCTAATACCTCATATTTTCTAAAAAATTCTATTAATTTTTCTATAGTATAATCGTTACTACTAACTATATCTATAACTCTACCTTCTTGGAAAAAGATTAAGATTGGTACTTTATAATCATTTAAATTAATATTATAATTAGTTGATAGTTTCAATCTAAAATTATCATTAATATTATTAGTATCTAAATACACAAAATGATTTTGAATATCATAGCTAGTAATTTCTTGCTTTAAATCTTGCTCAAAATGTTGATATGCCGTAGATTGGGAATCTCCGACATATATGACTATGTTAGGATTTTCCATAATGTAACTATCAAAATCATTGGCTGTTATAACTGTTAAAAATTTATTTAAAATGGAAGTATCATTATTTTGATGACTATTTTTATAATTAGTTGATAGTCCAATAGTTATTATAATTGTTATAAGAGATATTACAGCTACCATTATATAATTTTGTTTAGGTATGTTGTTCATCTTTTACACCTCTATTGTTAATTATACTATAAATTTTAAAAATTTCAACTAAATAGTTAGAAATCTTCTGGATCTTTTAATTGTTCTATAGTTACTATTTCAAATTCTACATTCTCCTGTTCAGCCATTTGAGCAAACTTAGCTCTAAAATTAGCTAATTCTTTAACAATAGAATCAGGATATATTCTTTTACTATCTCTAATAGCATTATATACATCAATTAAGGTAACATATGGTTTATTATGATATAGAGCTTGAGAGAAAGCTGCTGTTAATACTGAAAAAGCTATATCAGGATACATAGCTCCTAAACCATATACTCGCTTATACTCACTAGTAGCCTCTACAATTGATTCTATTAATAAACTAGTAGTATATTCATTATATTTAAACTTAATTCCCGTTTGAGCTTCTATTTTAGGTAATGATCCCATTAACACTTTAATAGTAGTTGGTATATCTTGTTCTTCCACATCTACTCTATCAAACCGTCTTAAAAAAGCTCTATCCCCTACTACATAAGTATTATATTCTATATCAGTAGTAGCACCGATTACTTTTACTACACCTCTATCAATAGCTGGTTTTAAAATATTAGCTAAATCTAATGGATCTCCACTCTTAGATCCCATTAATGTATGAACTTCGTCTATAAATATAATTACCTTATCAACATATTTTAATTCTTCTACTAATATTGATATAACTAATTCTTCTCTTCCATTATAAATAACTTTACCCAATAGTGAAGCTGAATTAATTTTAATTACTCTATAACCTTTTAATTTATCTGGAACATTGTTATTAATTATTTTATATGCTAAACCTTCTACCAAAGCCGTCTTACCAATACCAGCCTTACCTATTAATAAAGCTGACTTCTCAGGTGTAAGTAAAATCATAATCATTTTACTTATTTCTTCCTCTCTCTCAATGGCTGGATTAGTTACATATTTCTTATTAGTTAAATCTTCACCATACATCTTTATAACACTTAAGCCAGTATAGTCTAATAATGTACCTTGCCCATTTCCGTGTTCCATACCATCACCTATTATGATTATATACTAGCCTAACTCAAAAGTCAAAAGAATAACTAAAAATCATATTTAATAACCATTATGGCAATTTATTTACCAAATGCAAATATATAATTATAAAAATAAAAATGAGAGATTTTTATATAATATATCATTATAGCATTTCTCTCATCCTTTTAATTATTACAACAATCTTTATTATTCAAATATATAATCTTCATATTATATAGCATAGCATTTTTAAAACTGTATCATATTTAAGCACAAGGCATATGGTTTTTTATCCTAATGTATATTGTGAATTTGTTTGTCCATCTCCACTTTTAACTTTTACACTGGATTTTAGATTGATGACTGGTCTCACATACATTCCTTTACCATCACTAGCTTCCGGTAGAACACTTTCACCACCAGAGCTATTAGCAGCATACACATCGTAACCATTAAGATTAGTAGGACTTATTCCCCATTGCTCATAAGTTGATTTATACAACCAATCATTTTTGGCACATGCTTCTTCATCTGATTCCCAATGATTTAAATCAAGATTACAACTATCACTTTTTATGGCTTGGGCATAATCACTTGGATACATTAAGCCTACATAACCTTTCCATATTGTTGTCCTCGCTATTCCATCATTATCTTTTAACGTAGTTGATTCTGGCGTCTTATGTACTTCTATTCCTCGCTCTGCATCCATTAAATCTGTTATGTTGTTTAAAGTATATTTTTTCATATCATCTGTTCCGCCTAAATACCAGGTACTCTTCTCTATCATATTCTTGGCTTCTTCACTTAATCCTTTTGGATGTTCTCCTTGTCCATCAAAACTGCAGTCTGTTGTTGCATTATTTTCCCAATTATAACACTTTCCACTTGCTCTATTCCAATATAAACTTCCTGTTACTGAATTATCTTCCAATTTCTCATTCTCATACCCCGGATTTAATAATTTCATTAAATCGGCTTGACTCCATTCATTTATTCCATAACCATTATTTATTTCATTAGCTGAGCTGTCCCATGAATAACTACCTATTGGCTCATCTCTTATCAATTTAACCTTTCCATCTATTATTCCGATTATTCGCCATGGCTCTCCATTGAATGTTACATAGTTATTTGGATCTTTTCCTCTATATCTGATATTGCCATAATCGTCTACAAAGATACTACTATCATCTTTTGCTTCATTTAACTCATTTAGTATTGTTCCATATAGAGTATCACTATCAGCTGTTGTATATCTCTTACTACTACTTCCTACTTGGGCATTACCTACTTCTATATCTCCTGTTTCCATACTTACTTGTATTGTACTTGCTACTACTCTATTCCCACTATATGTTACTTGTTTACTTGGTACTGTCTTTCCTTCATCTGTACTTTTATTTTGTAATTCCCAACAGTATGTTTCTTTACCATCTTTATTTCCTTTTGTTAATGTTAATTCTGCAGATGACATATACTTTTCATTCTTACAGATGATATCTCCTCCACTATAATTATCATCTAACATGATTAATCCTACTGTGGT
>CANQEN010000051.1 GCA_947595045.1 uncultured Bacilli bacterium
CAAAGAAACATAAATACTATTATACACACTTATTGCAGTTTTTCTAAATAAAACGGAATTCCAAATAAAAATTAACGTACTTTACATTATTAAATTAAAAAAATAGAATTTTAGTAAGAGATTGTGCTATAATTGTGTTATAGAAGATAGGAGATAGAATAATGGAAAATTTAGATGATGAAAGGTTAAAACGAGCTCGTGAAATAGAAGCTCAAAAACAAGCAAAAAAGATTGAAAATATTAGTCATACCGAAAATAGTTATTCTAATTTTTATTACAAGGAAACTGGAAATGCAGATTTTGGAATTCCATCACAAGAAGATGCTAATATGAGTAAAAAAATAATAGAAGAATATGAAAAAGGAAAAAACAAAAAATTTAGAGCTCAAAGAAAAGAAATAATAGAAAAAACGATTACTAAATATGAAAAAGATACTCAAGTAAAAGATGTTAGTTTTGAGCATATGGTTAATGGTGATGCTAGTTGGGCTTTAGCAAAACTTCGTGATCTTTTAAATATGCCTGATACACCAGAATATACTCAATACATGGCATGTTATTTAGAAAAATTAAAGTCAAAGCCAGAATATTATAATGAGATTTTTTCAACAATGTTAAATCGATTTGCTTCTATAAAGAAAAAAGTTATATCTGGTCAATATTTAGAAAGGTTTGAAAGACAACAATTAGTTAATTCTTTAAAACTTTTCTCAATAATAGTGGAAAAAGGTTATCCTGTCAATTATAATTTATTTGATAAGATAGAAATGCCATATCATCATAATTATGGTAATTATTATGATAGTGAGAGAATTCCTTATGATATAGTGATACAACAGATAATAGAAGTAATAAATCAAAAACAAGGAACTATAGGTAATGAAGTAACAAACCCGATTAATATCATATCATCAGTTGGTAATAATAAGATAAAAGCAACGGAATTAGGGAAACTAGCTTTAAAGGCTCATTATACAAAACATAAGTTATCAGATGATGTAATGAACTTTCCAAATACAATGAATTTATCTAATATTGAGAATTTTAAAAAGGAAAGAGATGAACAACAAAAACAAGATCAAATAATGCGAAATGGACAATTATCTATTGTTAATGTTGTTAATAAAAATGAGGATCATAAATTAAAATGAGTGATGAATTTAAAAAGGCATTTGATAAACTAAGTATTAATGAGAAAAGAAATCAGATAAGTGATGAATTATTAATAATTGGAGAATTAATAAAAAATATTGAGCATAAATATAATGTTAATAGTATATTAAATATTAAAAATTATGATATTAATAAAAATACAAATATGAGTGAAACCGAAATGTTATCATTTATATATGAAGATATTTATGCTGTTCAAAGAGAATTAATAACTGTTTTATCCGCTATATCATTAAAAGAAAATTCATAATTGTAATATAACCCCGTTTCTATTTATAGGAAATGGGGTTCAGTTTGTTAAAATGCTTTTATAATATGTTAATTAGTATTGTATTTTAAAATGGTAATGTACCAAATATAATAATATTAATTGCTATCAAGATTATTATAATTAATGGTTTGAATTTAGTATATAGTGTATATTTTTTGGTATATTCAGTAATTACTGGGCAAAGCATTAATCCATATATTAACACTAAGATAATATATGCTACTAAGAAAAATAAATAAAGCTGTAAATATCCATTTTATGATGTGTTTCTTGTTATTAGATTGATTGTTGGTATTATTATTTAAATTATGAGTATTATTGTTATTAATTAGTTTTATAGAACCTTTATATTTTGAATTATCAAATGCTAATATTGGAAAAAATACAGTTGGAAAAACATTAATAAGGGACAAAAAGTACTATTTTTATCAAATACTTTATCCATATTGCAATAGAGCATAATGGTAAATCCAATATTTATAATTGGTATAAATAGTAATAAAGTATCCCAAGCTGACCCAAATAAAAAATATTATAGAAAGTAATTATTGCAATTCAACCTTTATTTCATGTTTTCTTTTCAACTCCCCATCTACTATCTATGCTAGTAATAAAAGTAATGATTAATGATATAAAGATAAATCTATCTCCTATAAAATTATTATCTTCATACTTATAATTCAATTTATTTAATATATTTAATGTCTTGTTTCGATGTTTATTTAGTACAGAATCATATATAATATAATTTTTATGAAAAGTGATTTCTTTATAATAATCACTACTAGGATAGTATTCTAAATACCTAGAAAAAAAATAATGTTCTAATTATAATGCATAAAATAATTCCTGTGTTACAAATAATAGAAAAGATTACATCAAAATTTAAATATTTTTAATAATTAATACTATTACATCTTATTAAAATTATATTATAAATATAATTATATGATTTTTTAATTGCTTTTGATTGTGTTTTATTAATATTCAAATAATTTTTTAATGCGTATAATGTTTTGAAAAGAGGTGAATTTTATGCAATATTTGAAATATCCCGTTGCTAATATGCGTATTACGCAAAACTATAAAGGAATGGTATCTCATTATAATGGTTATAGTGGTAGTCCTAATGATTATGCAATAGATGAAGCAGGTAAAGATAGTACTAAAAGTGAACCGTTTTTAGCACCATGTGATATGATAGTAAAACGTATTTATGGGGTAAATACTAAAGGAGTTAATACTATTTGGTTACAGTCTCTTAATCCGGTTAAATTAGCTAATAATACAGAAAGTTATATAACTATGTTGGTTATGCATGTTGATGATAGTGATTTAATAAATATAAAAGTTGGACAAACATACAAACAAGGAGAAAAAATCTTTGTAGAAGGTACTGATGGTGCTAGTGGATATCATTTTCATATTTCAGTTGCTAATACTACTTTTGATAAATTAAATAATAATGGTTGGGTTAAAAATAGTAAAGGCACATGGGTTATTAGCAATAATGCTATTAAGCCAGAAGATGCTTTCTATGTTGATTCTAGCTATACTAAGATAATATCATCTGGAGGCTTAGTTTTTAAGTCGTTTTCTAATAATGCTGATAATGGTAATAACGATTTAAAATATAAAATTGGAGATTATGTAACTTTCTCTACTTGCTATAAGTCGTCAACAGACTCTGTAGCTAAAGCTATTCCAGCTAACCAAATGATTCGTAATTCAGGGACTATTACTAAAATTGTTGATGCTCCTAATCCTTACTTATTAGATAACGGTCTATGTTGGGTAAATGATGGTGATATTAGAGATATCGATAGAAGTAACACATATACAGTTGTAAAGGGGGATACTTTATGGTCTATAGCTCGTAAATATAATACAACAGTGGATAAATTAGTAGCTGATAATAATATTAAAAATTCCAATCAAATTAAAGTTGATCAGAAAATAGTTATAAAATAAAAATAAGCTAGCATTGCCTAGCTTATTTTGCTATAATAAATATATGTTCACGTAGCTCAGTTGGATAGAGTGTTTCCCTCCGAAGGAAAAGGTCGTAGGTTCAAATCCTATCGTGAACACCATATCGGAAAGTAGCTTAATTTGGTAGAGCACTTGGTTCGGGATCAAGAGGTTGCAGGTTCAAATCCTGTCTTTCCGACCATTTAATAAAGAGGGGATTTATAATGAGTTCTAGTATTAATAGTTTTTATGATAAAATATTAAATATTAGTGATAAAAATGTTGAAGATGAGATAGAGAAGATTGTAGCTAAATATAGATATATTGATAGTGAAGGTATGTGTAAAGTATTAAGTAGACAAATATACTATGATTTATTAAATAAGCATATATCAAGGCAATTAATTAATACTAAGAGTTTAGGCTTAAGCTATGAGCATGAATTTTTAGTATGTAATAGTCAAATAAATGGTAAAATAATATTAATTGATTTAGCTTTTAAACAATTTCTAAGGAATAAAAATAAAATTTTATTAAATTTTAAAGAGTGGCCATCAGATATATTAGGAAGAAGTGAGATAGGTATTAAAATATTATCTGATTTGATTAATTATGGTTATACTACTGTTGATTATAATGGTTTAAAATTATATTTATCTAGTATAGCTAATGGGGAACTTATCGATGATTTACCTTTAATAAAGTGAAAGATTGTCTCAGACAATCTTTTATCTTATTACAATGGCATTACGGTTTAATCTATTGTAAACAGATTCAAAAGTATTTTTATCAATTATCATTCTACCAATACCATTACTAGGTGTATAAGGGTCCTGAATTATGTAATTGCCAGTAATACTATTGTAACCTGTAAGTAAAACAACATGTAAATTTTTAGGCATTTCTTCAGTCCAATTAGTTGGAGTATTAAACCGGTAGGTTATATATACAACGACAGGATTGTCATTATTAATCTCTGCTTTTAATTGATCAGTGCTAGCACCAGTAATATCAATAATATTATTATAACCACTGTATTCTATAGCAAATTTAGTTAAAGCATCAGGGGCAATCCAATGAGGAACATCGCTCGGTTCTTTATCAAAAATAGACCTAACAAATCCTTTGTGTGGATCGTTTGATATAGGCATACTTTGAACTATCTGTTTTAAGGTAGTATTAGTCAGATATCCTTTATATTTTAAACCCATTAAGATTGAAGCTGCTTCACAGCCATTATATATTTGTTGTTCATTCTGACTAACATAAGTAATATTTTTTAATTCAATATAGGCATTATTAATCCGATTTTGTTCTTCTTCTTTTCTTTTTCGTTCAGTTTCAATAGCAGCTATTCTTTCCTCTTCGGCTTTCTTTTCTTGCTCTTCGATTGCCATTAAAATAGTTGATAGATAAGGTTGATATTCTTCTTTTAAAGATTGTTGAGGTAAATTATTTAATTTCTTTTGTACTTCAGTTAATTGATTTCTATTAATATTTTGGTTAACTAAAGTCATATCATTATCACTAAAGAGATTTCTAATGCTTTGCTTAAAGTCATTAATAGCTAAATATTGATTTTGAACATTATTAATATCGTTAATTAGAAGTTGCTGATAAGCACTATTTAGGTTATTAAATTCCTCAGTTAATTGATTTAATTCCTCTTGACTAATACTTGCCATTAAAATATTTTGTTGATAGAAATTATTAAGATGGTTTTTAAAATTAATTAATTCTTCAATCTCAAACATTTGATTTTGTAATTTTAATTGATTAGAGTTAAAAATAATATCTTCACTTTGCTCTATATTTCCTTTATTATTTTTATTACTGAATAATAATATAATTAAAGTTATGCATATACATACAGATATCATAGGAATAAATATCTTTTTGTGTTTCATAAATCACATCCTACAGCCTATTTGTTTTAGTATACTATAAATATAAATAAAAATAAATTTTTTTAATTCTAATTATTGAAATTTCACATATATTTAACACAAAATTCATACAATCGACATTTTTATGACTTATCATGTTAATTAAGGAAGGAGTTGATATTATAGATATAACTATTATTGGAACTAATTGTAGTAATGGACACAAATTGGCTAAGATGGTTTTTAGAGCTGTATCTGAGATAGATAAAAAGATACAAGTACAAGAATGTAATGATTATAATAAATATGGCATTAGTAATATTCCTGGGTTAGTTATTGATGGTAAGATTGTTAGTCAGGGTAAAATATTAAGTGTTCGTGAAATAAAAAAATTATTAATATAAATTTGATATAAAAAGGTTAAAAGTAAAAAGTTTAACCTTTTTTCGTTGTTTATTAAAATGTTTTATGATATACTTAAACTGTTAGGTAGGAGTGTGTGTTGATGAAGAAATTGACAAGATTGTTTACGGTATTACTAGCAGTTATATTGATTAGTGGTTGTGTTAAATATGAAGTGGAAATGGATATTCATAACGATAAAAGTATGGATTTCTCTCTAATTTATGCGATTGATACTTCAAATGGCATGGATATATCTGAAATGGGATTAGATATCGATGAGTTAAAAGAATCTTTAAAAGATGATAAGTTTGAAGTATCAGAGTATAAAGAAGACAGCTATAGTGGGGTTAAGGTAACTAAAAAGTATAAGAATATTGACAATATTAGTAGTAAAAATGAAAAAGAAGTTATCTTAACTGATTTATTAGAAACTGATAATTATGATGACTCACAATTATTCAAAGTAAAAAAAGGTATTATGAGTAATACTTATTCAGCTCATTTTATATTTGATTTAAGTGATACTGATGAAGAGTATGGTGATTATAGTAGTTATGCTAATTCTATGGAGTTTAAGTATACCTTAAAATTACCTTATAAAGTTGGTAAAAATAATGCTGATAGTGTTTCATCTGATGGAAAAACATTAACTTGGAATGTTAATTTTGGTGAGAAAAAGGATATTCAATTTACTTTTGATATTAAAAATAATAAATTTATTTATGCTATTGTAGGTATTGTTGGTTTAATAGTTGTAGTTATTATAGCAGTATTAGTAAAAAAGAATAAGCCAAATAATAATAAAGGTAATGTTGCAGTACAGGTTAGTGATAATAATGTTGAAGCTACTTCAGTAAATAACAATGTTCAAGACATAACTATGCAACCAATTCAAAATGAAACTAATACTACTATAAATGATAATATGAATATGTCTGTTAGTGCAGATACTAATCTTCAAAATAATGTAAACCAAGATATTAATCTAGACACTAATATTCAAAGTAGTACGGATAATATTGACAATAATACAGGTGTTAGCGAACAGAATGATGTAAATAATATAAATAATGGTAATGGTAATGTAAACAACTAACAAAATGCAAAAAGGAAGAGGGTAATTGAAAAGCCTCTTCCTTTTTATATTATATAGTAATTATTTTATAAAATAATTGTTAAAAATAATACTATGTATATTTACAGTTAATTAGTTATTATTAAATTTAGAGATATGATGATAATAATTGAATATTTAATCTATTTTTTGTATAATTAAGTTGGGTGATATAATGAATAAAATTTATAAATTTTTATTTAGTCGCTTAGTAATTAATGGTTTATTAATATTAGGGCAAGGCTTTGTTTTTTATATAGTATTATATAGATTAAGTGAGTATTTTAGAATTATATATGTTATCTTTTTAATCTTAGGATTTCTTATATCACTTGCTATTGTGAATGATGATACTCATAATGCATCATTTAAAATACCATGGTTATTAATTTTGATGATCTTACCAATATTTGGTGTTTTTCTATATATTTTAAATGGAAAGGTTTGGATTAAGAAAAAAGTTAGAGAAGCTGAATATTTAAGTCAAAAATATCCAAAAGATATAAGTAGTTTAGAGCTTATTAAATCAGATAGTAAATTAATATATGAAGAAGCAAAATATATATGTCAGTTGAACCATATTTCATCTTATAATGATACTAAAGTTACTTATTATTCACTTGGTGAATTTATGTATAAAGATATGTTGATTGAGTTAAATAAAGCTAAAAAGTTTATTTTTTTAGAATATTTTATTATTGAGGAAGGTAAGATGTGGAATAGTATTTTGGATATCTTATTAAAGAAAATTGATGAGGGGGTAGATGTACGAGTAATGTATGATGATATTGGATGTATTGGTACTCTACCAAAGAGATATTATGATAAATTAGAGAAATTGGGAATTCCTTGTCAGGTATTTAATCCTTTTATTCCAATATTATCTATTATTCATAATAATCGTGATCATCGTAAAGCTATGATTATTGATGGTAATATTGGGTATACTGGTGGTATTAATTTAGCTGATGAATATATTAATGCTAAGACTAAATATGGGCATTGGAAGGATATAGGAGTTAAGTTAGAGGGACAAGCTGTTAACAATTTAACAATGATGTTTTTAGATTCATGGAATTTACAGCGTAAGACAGATTTTAGTTATGATTCTTTTTTATCAGAATCATTAGCCAATGAAAATCAGTCAGTAGTAATACCATATAACGATAGTCCTTTAAATACAGAGACTCTTAGTCAAACAGTATATATCAATATGATAAATAGTGCGACTGATTATATTTATATAGAGACTCCTTACTTTGTAGTAGCACCAGAAGTAGTATATGCTCTTTGTAATGCAGCTAAAAGAGGAGTTGATATAAAAATAATAACCCCTTATGTATTTAAAGGACTATCGTTATATGGTATTACTACTGACTGATT
>CANQEN010000052.1 GCA_947595045.1 uncultured Bacilli bacterium
ATATCTTTGTAGACCCATATGGAAATATCAGATATAGAGGAAAAGATCCAAATAACTATGTAACATTCAATGATGAGCTATGGCGAATAATTGGAATAATCGATGGAAAGGTTAAATTGATAAGAGATGAATCAATAGGTTCATATTCATGGGACAGCTCAGCTCCCGAAGTAAATCAAGGTTATGGAATAAATGAATGGAGTCAAGCCGATTTGATGAAGTTATTGAATCCAGGATATGAGAATGAGAAATCAGAAGACGGTTCAGTAATAGGAAGTTTATATTGGAATAGTGCGAGTGGAAAGTGTTATAATGGGATAAATAGAGCAGGAGCCGAAAGCACAATGGTAGAGTGCAACTTTGATGGAAGTAGTGGTAATCCAAAAGGATTAAGTGAAGAAGCCAAAAGTATGATAGAGAAGAGTACATGGTATTTAGGTGGGGGAGCTTATAATATGGCAAGTAATACCTTGACCTCCATGTCAAAAATAATGGACACAGAGCGTGGTACTGATGTATGGCTTGAAAGTAATGAAAATAATAATTGTCATGATAATTGTACTGATAAAGTACCAAGAACAACAATATGGAATGGATATGTAGGATTAATGTATCCAAGTGACTATGGATATGCGGCTGATAAAACATGTCAAAAAGATTTACATAATTATGATGAAGAAGATATATGCCATAGTGGAAACTGGATATATCAAGGTATAAATGGTTCCGATTTTGAATGGTTAATTACTCCGTATTCGGGCAACGCCTATTATGTGTGGTATGTCGATAACAATTCCTTGGTGAGTTATGAATATGAAGCCTTCAATACGTATCGGGTTCGGCCAGTCATCAATCTAAAATCGAGTGTAAAAATATCTAATTTAGATACAGCTGATGGTTCAAATACTAAGCCATATATATTAAACTTATAAACGGATTAAATATCTGTTTTTTTCTAATTAATTATAGTATAATCATATAAGAGGTGAAATAAATGAAAGTTTTTATAATATCACATATTGGTGATGCTGATGGTATTACACCAATTATATTAACTGATTTAGTATTTGATGATTATGATTATTATTTATGTGAAGCATGTGAAATAGATCAAGTAGTATTAGAAAGATTAAATAATAATTTGTTTGATGAATATGATAAAGTGTTTATTACTGATTTATGTTTTAGTGAAGAAGTAGCTAAAAAAATAAATAATAGTAAATATAAAAATAAAATAACAGTATTAGATCATCATATAAATAAACAATCTTTAAATAAATATTCATTTGTTAATGTTATTGATGAAGTTAATGGTATTAAAGAAAGTGGAACTAGTTTGTATTATCGATATTTATGTAATAATTATGTTAATGAAATATTATTAAAACCTAGTGTTCAATATTTTGTTAATTTAGTTAGATTATATGATACTTGGGAGTGGGAACGATTAAATATTGAAGAAGCTTGTAATATAAATATTTTATTTGAAAATTACGGTATTGACAATTTTATTAAATATTACACTAACTTTTTTAGAAAAAATAACAATTTTTATTTTAATCAAAATGAATTATTTTTAATTGATAATGAGAATAAGAAGGTAAATGCATATTTAGAAGAACATCGGGATAAAGTTATATTTAGAGAAATAGATGGTTTTAGAGTAGGTATTGTTTTTGCTGAATTATATCGTAGTAAGTTAGGTAATTATTTAGCTAAGTATTATGAAGATAAAGTTGATTTTATTATAATAATTAATGCTGGTAAATCGATTAGTTATCGTAGTAGTAAGGATGTTAATGTTGGTTTATTTGCACAAAAATATGGAGGTAATGGCCATATTCATGCTGCTGGTAGTCCTTTACCATCTGGTCTACATGATATAATTATAGACTATATTTTTAAAGGAGATACTAATGAAGATAGAGAAAATAGAAGTCGGATACTTAAACACTAATTGTTATATAGTTAGTATTGATAATCAAGTATTAGTGATTGATCCAGGCGATGAATATAAAAAAATAGAAAAATTAATTAATAATAGAGAAGTAGTAGGGGTTATTGTTACCCATTATCATCATGATCATATTGGAGCTTTAAAAAACTTTGAAGCTAGTCTTATTTTTGATAAACATAATCTACAAGAAGGAATTAATCAAATAGGGCCATTTACTTTTGAAGTTATTTATACACCGGGACATCGAGAAGATGCTATTACTATTTATTTTAAAGAAGCTAAAGTAATGTTTGTTGGGGACTTTATTTTTAAAGGTACTATTGGGCGTACTGATTTAGAAACTGGTAGTATGGTTGATATGGAAAAGAGTATTACAAAAATAAAAAGATATGATGATGATATCATTTTATATCCAGGACATGGAGAGTTTACTACTTTAGGTAATGAAAAAAGATTAAATCCATATTTTTAGGGTTTGTAAAAAATAAAAATTATGATATAATAAACATGTTTTAGAAAAAGCCGTAATGAAAGAGTAGTAATAAACTTGAACTAGTAGAGAGCTCATGGTTGGTGAAAATGGGTAGGTAGAGTTTATGAATTCACTTTCTAGCATTATAAAAGAAAATTTATAACGGTGATGCGTTATAGTCAAGAGTGCATAATACTATTATGAAATAGGGTGGTACCGTGGATTATTTCACCCCTATATTTATAATAGTTTTTTTATGAGGAGGATTAAAATGAAAGAGAAAGTAGAACTATTAACTAAAGAATTACTTGCTAAATTTGATAAAATTAGTAATATTAAAGAATTAAATGATTTAAAAGTAGAATATATGGGTAAAAAAGGTATTATTACAGAATTACAAAGTGGAATTAAAGATGTTCCTAAAGAAGAAAAAAAAGAATATGG
Organism: uncultured Bacilli bacterium; assembly: GCA_947595045.1. Taxonomy (GTDB): domain Bacteria; phylum Bacillota_I; class Bacilli_A; order RF39; family UBA660; genus CANQEN01. The sequence goes on from CANQEN010000052.1 coordinate 2,874, forward strand.
GATGAATGTTAATAATCTAAGAAATACTTTTAATGATAATTATGATCAAAAATTAGCTTATTTAAAAGAATTAGAAATTAATTCCAAAATTGAAAAAGAACGAATTGATGTTACTTTACCTAGTAAACGAATAAGACAAGGGTCAAAACATCCTATGACGAGAATTCAAGAAGAATTAGAAGATTTATTTGTTTCTATGGGATATGATGTCTATGATGGACCAGAAATAGAAACTGATGAAAATTGTTTTCAAAAATTAAATTTACCATTAGGTCATCCAGCTAGAGATTCTCAAGATACCTTTTATTTAGAAAATGAATATGAAGCTTATTTACTTCGTAGTCAAACATCAACTGGTCAAGTTAGAGTTATGGAAGCTAATAAGGAGAAAGGACCTATTAGAGTTGTTTGTCCAGGTAAAGTATATCGACGTGATGATGATGCAACTCATTCTCATCAATTTATGCAAATGGAGGGATTAGTTATTGATGAAAATATATCAATGGCTGATTTGAAAGGTACTTTAGAAACTTTCTGTAAGAAACTTTTAGGAGAAAAAACGGATGTTAGATTTAGACCGAGTTATTTCCCTTTTACTGAACCTAGTGTTGAAGTAGATGCTACTTGTTTTAAATGTGGTGGTAAAGGTTGTGCTTTATGTAAACAGACAGGATGGATTGAAGTATTAGGTGCTGGTATGGTACATCCTAATGTATTAAAAATGAGTGGCTATGATCCAGAAAAATATCAAGGTTTTGCCTTTGGTACTGGTTTAGATCGTTTTGCTATGTTTAAATTCGGTATTACTGATATTAGAACGATATATGGTAATGATGTTAGATTTTTAAATCAATTTGCTAGAAAGGATGAGACTAATGAAATTAAGTAGAAAATTTTTAAGTGATTATGTTGATATTCCCACTAATGTTACAACTCATGAATTAGCTGAAGAAATGACACGTATTGGAAATGAATATGATACTTGTGATAAATTAATTCCTGCTACTAATTTAGTAATTGGTGAAGTAATCGAATGTGCTCATCATCCAGATAGTGATCATTTAAAAATAACAAAAGTAAATATAGGTGATCAAATTTTAGATATTGTTTGTGGGGCTCCTAATTGCCGTCAAGGTCTTAAAGTAATTGTTGCTAAAGCTGGAGCTAAATTACCAGGTGGGGAAATAAAAGCTGGTAAAATTCGTGGTTGTGATTCAAACGGTATGTTATGTGCAATGAGTGAGCTAGGTTTAGATTCTAAATTTTTACATGAAGAAGATTATACAGGTATTCATGAATTACCAGCTGATGCTAAAGTTGGAGAAGACCCTATTAAATATTTAGAATTAGATGATGAAGTTATTGATTTTGAATTAACTTCTAATCGTGGTGATTTACTTAGTATATTAGGAATGGCTTATGAAATAGGTGCTATTTATAATACTAAAGTAAAAGATATCGATCTATCTTTTAAAGAAACTGGTCAAATTAATTTTAATGTTGAAGTTAAAACTGATAATTGTCCACTATTTTTAGCTAAAGAGGTTAAAAATATTACTATTAAAGAAAGTCCAACATTTATTAAAAATCGCTTAATAGCTAGTGGTATTAGACCTATTAATAATGTAGTTGATATTTCTAACTATGTTATGTTAGAAACAGGACAACCATTACATTTTTATGATCGTGATTCTCTAGGTGATACCATTATTGTTCGAATGGCAGAAGATAATGAAGAATTAACTACTCTAGATAATGAAAAAAGAGTTTTATCTAGTGATGATATTGTAATTGCCAATCGTGAAGGAGCTGTTGGTTTAGCTGGTGTAATGGGTGGACTTACAACAGAAATTGAAACTACTACTAAAAATGTGCTAATTGAATCAGCTATATTTAATAGTACTAAGATTAGAAAAACATCTAAGAAAATTTTACGTAGTGAAGCTTCTAATCGCTTTGAAAAAGGAATTGATCCTAGACGAACTTATATGGCTATTAAGAGATGTTGTCATTTATTAGAAAAATATGCTGATGCTACTATTGTTGGTGGTATGGTTGAAGTTAATAATATAACAATAGAAGATCATCAAGTAGAGGTTAGTTTAGATAAAATAAATAAAGTATTAGGAACAACTATAACTAAAGAAGAAGTTGAGGATATTTTTATTCGTTTAGGTTTTCTAGTAAACTTAACTGATAATCTTTTTAAAGTTACAGTACCGTCTCGTCGATTAGATATTGAAATAGCTGAAGATTTAATTGAAGAAGTAGGTCGTTATTATGGTATGGATAAAATCAAAGGTTCAAAATTAATTTTACCATTACAAGAAGGTCACACAGATAACATTAAAAGACAAATTAAAAATAAAATGATTGCGATGGGATTAAATGAAGCTTTATCTTATGCTTTAATTCCTGAATCAGAAGTACATAAATATACAACTGATGAATTTATTCATGTTAATGTAGCTGATCCAATGAGTGAAGATAGAACAACTCTTCGTTATAGTTTACTGTATTCATTAGAACAAGTTTATGAGTATAATAAAGCAAGAAATTTTAAAGATGTTTGTGTATTTGAAATAGGTAAAGGTTTTTATAAAGAAAATGACGAATACAAAGAAGATACCAAATTAGCTTGTCTTATGACTGGTAAATATTATTTAGATATTAATAATACTAATGTTGATTTTTATATTATCAAAGGTATTGTTGAAGAATTATTAGATTATCTAGGATATAATGGTCGATATACAATTGATGTAGGTAATGTTCCTAATGAGTTACATCCAGGAGTTAGTGCTAGTATTGTTTTACAAGGAAATGAAATAGGTATTATTGGTAAATTACATCCTAATGTAATAACTGATGATGTTTATGTATTTGAAATCAATTTAGATAAATTATTACGTAATCGTACATCTAATATTAAATTTAGGGAAATACCAAAATATTTAGGTATGGAAAAAGATGTTGCATTTGTTGTTAAACAAAATATTACTAATAAACAAATTATGGATGTTATCAAAAAAGCAGGTGGTAAATTACTTACTAATATTGAAGTTTTTGATGTATATGTAGGTGATAAAGTAGCACCAGATGAAAAATCAATTGCTTATAATTTAAAATTTGAAGATAGTAATAAGACATTAACAGAAGAAGAAGTAATGACTATTTTCAATAAAATTATTAGCGATGTAGAAAATAAATTAGGGGCTAAATTAAGAAATAAATAATGTTTTATATTTGAAATAAAAACTAAGAATATTCTTAGTTTTTTATACAAGCTTGTAAAAATGAATCAAATAAAGGATGTGGTCTAGTGGGTCTTGATTTAAACTCAGGATGGAACTGACAAGCAATAAAGAATGGATGATTAGGATTTTCTATTATTTCAACTAAATTACTTTGTTTATTAATACCTGAAAATACTAATCCATTATTTTCTAATTTTTCTTTATATTTATTATTAAATTCATATCGATGTCTATGTCTTTCTAAAATTTGATCTTGCCCATATATTTTATGTGCTAAAGTATTTTTCACTAGGGAGCATTCATAGTTACCAAGACGTAATGTTCCACCCATATTAATAATATGCTTTTGATCAGTCATTAAATCAATAATGGGATTTTTACAAAGTTCAACAAATTCAGTCGAGTTAGCATCTTTAATACCACATACATTACGAGCAAATTCAATAACAGCTATTTGCATACCTAGACATAATCCTAAATAAGGAACCTTATTTTCTCTAGCATATTGACACGCTTTAATTTTACCTTCAATTCCTCGATTACCAAAACCACCAGGAATCAAAATCCCTTTTGATGAATTAAATATCTTTTTTAAATCTACATTATCTTTTTCTAATGATTCTGAATCTACCCAATTAATTTTTACTTTAACATTAGCTTTATAACCAGCATGTTTTAATGCTTCAACTACAGATAGATAGGCATCATGTAATTCAATATATTTGCCAACTAGTGATATCGTAATTTCCTTTTCTAGTTTGTTAACCGTATCTATTAGTTTATACCAGTAATCTAAATTACTTTTATTAATGTTTAGACCAAATTGTTTTAAAATAATTGATTCAATATCTTGATTATGAAAATTAATAGGAATTTGATATATATTAGGTACATCAATAGCTTCAATAATATTAGAAACAGGAATACTACCAAATAACGATATTTTTTTCTTAATGGCATCTCCTAAAGGCATATTAGCTCTAGTTACAATGATATCAGGTTGGATACCTAATCTTCTTAAATCTATAATACTATTTTGAGTTGGCTTAGTTTTTAATTCGTTAGATCCATATAAATATGGAATTAAAGTAGTGTGAACAAAAACAGTATTATTAATACCTTGTTCCATTCTAAATTGACGTAAAGATTCCATCATTACTGATGATTCAATATCACCCACAGTGCCACCAATTTCGGTAATAACAATATCAGCTTTAGAAGTAATTCCGGCTTCATATATTTTTTGTTTAATTTCATTTGAAATATGTGGTACTATTTGAATAGTAGCCCCTAGATAATCACCACGACGTTCTTTTTCAATAACACTTGAATATATTTTTCCATTAGTTATATTTGATGTATAATTCAGCTCTTCATCAATAAAACGTTCATAATGTCCTAAATCTAAATCAGTTTCACAACCATCAGCTGTTACAAACACTTCACCGTGTTGAATAGGTGACATAGTACCTGGATCAACGTTCATATAAGGATCAAATTTTTGCATAAAAACTTTATACCCTTTTGCTTTTAATAATAGTGCGATAGAGGATGCTGTAATTCCCTTACCTAAACCAGAGCATACTCCACCAGTTACAAATACATATTTTGTCATTATATATACCTCCAAAAAAATACCTAAGAGATACCTCCTAGGCTCTCTTACATTATAGCACCTTTTATATAGGAAAGTAAATAGCTATATTTTTTTGATACATATTAAATTGTAGTGTTACAATTGATGTGAAACATTTCTATGTAAAAAAAGTAATTCAAGTCGTATAATTGAGTTAACGAATAA
>CANQEN010000053.1 GCA_947595045.1 uncultured Bacilli bacterium
CCCAGTTATTTCAAACTTACCTACCCAAATTCCTGCTTTAGCACCACATTGTATTAATATATTCCATGGGTATTTTTTCTCCAACTTTCTTTGCTTTAATAGCCTCTCTTTGATCAGGTATCACTGTAACAGCATTGGCCCATATTTGATTACAATAATCATATGATTTATCCAAATCCTGTTTTAACCAGGATTCTTCATACTCATCATATACAACTGGTATCATATCACCATTCAATTCTGGAGCATTAGGATGTACTTCACAACTATCCGTAAACGTCGGAGTATAAATTGCCTGTATCTTAATATTACCATCCACATTTGGTATAGTTATAGTTTTATTGCTATAAGTAGGAGTCAGTATTTTTTCATTCATTGTTACTTTTACCCTATCAGGAGCATTAACTCCAAAATATTGTACAAATACATCATTTTTTATTACTTCTGTTTTAAAATCACTTGTATCATTAAAACCTTCATAAGTTACTTTATATATTGGTTCAAAATCAAAGTCTAATAAAACTTGCTGTATCCCAATTTGCTGTGATCTAAAAGTAATTGTAAAAGTGGTTGAATCTCCTACTTTCAAAACTCCATCTTCATTTTTCAATTTATCTTTTAAAACATAGCCATCAATAGTTGCATCATTTAATCCATCTATTTTAAAAATAGCCATCTCCATATCAGTATAATTAGTTACTTCTACTGTAAAAGTTACACTTGAGGATGTACTCGCAGCATTATAGGCAAGAATTATTTCTTTTTTAGAAAAGCGAGCATACTGAATTGTTGCATTATTTAACGTCTTTGGCATTATATTAGTAATTCTAATATCTGCTTTAGGATGATAAACTAACTCACCAGTTATTTTTAGATTTCTATTTAAAACAGAATAACCAACACTCATAAATAAAATTATTGAAACAATTATTAATAAAGTTTTATTAAAAAACGTATTCATATTTTCACACTTTCAATTTAATAGACAATACGACATCTAGTGTCATTAAAATCAGTATACACGACATAAAATGTCGTGCCAAGAAAAAATAAAAAATGTCATAATTAAATCGGTGATTATATGTTTAAAAAATACAGACTAAATAAAAATCTTACTCAAGAAACTGCTGCAGAACTTTTAGGAATTTCAACAAGACATCTACAAAGAATAGAAAAAGAAGATAATCTACCAAGTTTAGAATTACTAAAAAAAATGATAAAATTATTTGACATAAAAGGAGAAGACATAATAAATTTCTTAAAAAAAGAAGATTAAAAGAGTTGTAAAAAAATTAATTTAAATACAACTCTTTTTTAATCAAAAAGATTTTTTTTCTTTTCTTTACAAATATCTACAAGTTTACAATTATAACACTCAGGCTTAATAGCTTTACAATGATATCTACCAAATAAAACTAATTGTAAATGAAGCCTACTCCACAAATTCTTATCAAACTTCTTTTGAAGTTTCCTTTCAACTGTTAAAACATCATCATCTAATTTAGCCAAACCTAATCTTTTAGATACTCTCTCTACATGAGTATCAACTGCTATTGCAGGAACATTATAATATTCACTTAAAAAAACATTTATAGTTTTTCTACCAACTCCGGGAAAAGTAACCAATTTATCTCTGTCAGTAGGAACAACACCATTACACTCATCATCAATTATACGAGCTATTTCCTTTATATAACTAGCCTTTTTCCTAAAAGAGCCAACTGGTCTAATAATATTTTCTAATTCATTAGCATCAGCCATTTTTAAAGCTTTTAAAGACTTAAATTTATTAAATAAAATAGGCGTAACACTATTAACTCTCTTATCTGTAGATTGAGCACTTAAAACAATAGCTATTAAAAACTCATAATCTTTATTATAATTTAATTCGCACTTAGGATTAGGAAATAAACTATCCAAGTACTCGATAATTTTACTCGTCTTCATCAAACCAATTCCAATCAACTATATCCATATCAACATCTTGCACGGCATTCTTATTAGCAAGCCTTTTCTTTCTATTTTCCTCTACATCAGAGGCTGTTTTTATTCCTAACTTACCCCATTCATAGAGTATCTTATCAATATAACGCAAATTAGAAACACCATTCATAGTAGCCTCTTTCACAGCTTCTTTTATCAATGACTTATCCATATTATTATCAAGCCAAGCTTTAATAATTTCATACTCTATAGGACTAAGTGTTCTGCCAAACTCCTTCTCAATAATATCAAAAATGTCACTATCATCATGAGGCTCATTAACAACATCATCTATTGTAATTAAAGAAAGCTTATTAAAAAAATCATCTAACAAAACAACCTCTTCCATTAAACCTTTTTCATTTTTAAGAACCTCTACTTTAATAAAACCATTTTGAGTAAGTTTATCTACATATTGCAAAACTAATTCTAACTCTAATCCTAAATCATTACAAAATCTATTTACATCAAAAATAAACTTATCACCCAAATTATATAAATACATTAAAAATACAAATTCATCTATTTCAAGTTTAAACTTCTTATAATTCTTAAGTAAATATAAAGGTATAACTATATTACCATTTTTAAATATTTCTATTAACTTCGAATTCTTCACCTAATCATCTCCATTAATACTAAAATAACTTTAATTTTGCATTAATACATGTTGCTCCGTAATTAAATCATAATTTACTAGCTGACAAGAATCTAAATCTTCTTTATGCATATCAACAGCTGTTATTTGATTATTTTCATAAGTCGTATAATAATAAATACCTTTATCCATATTACAACAAGAAGTATAAATAGTTATCTCATATTTATCATCACCCATATGAACACAACCCCTTTGTTGATCTACAGAACCTAAAATATGAAAAAATTGGCTAATACTTTCTGACTCTGAAGTTCCTGACAAAGAATTCATCTTAGTAAATGCAGCTTTTACAAATCTTGAAACTGATGACAAATCACCAGGCAATCCTAAGGCTCCCATTCCTCTACTATATATATCAAAATTTAACTTATCTGAAAAATTATTTACAGGCTGCTCAACAGATAAATTCATATAATTATTTAAATTAAACATATGGTAATCAAAAGTTGGATTATTAGTTAAAACTCCTACTTTATTATCATATATTTTTAATCCATCTTTCACAGACTCAACCGTAATAGACTTTTCCTTATCAGCAATAATCCAATGTAAAGGAGATGCTGGTAATTGATCACTAAAATTTACATTAGCAATATTAATTTTACCTAATAATTCCTTAACTTCCTGAATATTACAACATTGTGCTAAAATCCAAGGAATGAATTCAAAAGGAGCAACATTATCCTTATCCTCTACAATTTCTTTATAATCAGCATTTTTAGGGAAATTAAGACCCGCCATACCTAGTCCTTTTTCATTAATTGCATCATAATATAATGGATAATCATCAGCTACATAAGCCATTCCAATAATTGCATAATGCTTATCAATATTATTAACATTTCTAAATACTAAAGGATAATTTCTAGGCATTATAGTAACAGTTTCTTTATAAGAATACTCTAAATCAAGATTTCTCCCAAAATAATGATCTTTTGTATTATAAGTAATTGCAGTACACATAAACATTACCTTCCTTTCAAATAAAATATCTGCTTTACTTAATATTATAGCATACTTTTTTAAATATAAATTAAAAAGGTATAGCCCTATTTAAATAAATCTGTCAGACTACTACCTTCATTATTATTACTATTATTACTATCTAAATAATTACCATCACTAGTATTAGCATTATTTTCACTTTCATCTTGATAATTGTTATCACTGCCTCGATTTAAATTACCATTATCATTATAATTAGCATTATTACTACTATTATTATTACTACTATCATTATTGTTAGTAGAATTATTATTTACATTATTAGTATTAATATCATCATCCAAACTATAATTATTATTCATATTATAATTAGTATTAACATTATTACTTATATTAGCAATATTATTTTTTTTACCAATTTTTGAATCTATAAACGATCTCAACTGCCCAATTCCATTAGTAACAACACCTTTAACAACATCAATACCATTATTTACACTATTCTTAATATCATTAATTTTATTATTTATATCTGGATTATTAATTATACTATGAGCACTAATATTATTAGTAGCATTGTTAAAATTATTAGTAGTATCAATATTACTTGTACTAATATTATTATTGTTCCTATCACTAGCACTAATATCATTACTACTATTTACATTATTACTATTGTTATTATTAAACATATTATTTAACAAACTAGTATTTTTATTATGATTTTGCTTATTCATAACTTCTATCAAATCATTTTTAGTACCAGTAACATCCTTCTTTTTCTTAAAAGATTTAGTACTCTTTATAGCTGAATTAAGTTTTGATTTACGACCAAACAAACTAAAGCTAACCTTATCAAAATAAAACATATTATACTGCTTAGTAAAGAGTTTAACTAAATCTACAAAATAACTAATTGCTGTAACGAACAAAACAATAAATGATAAAATTGGCATCGTAGAATAAAGAAAAACCGATACAAACATCAAAGCTATATATATTTTAGCAACAATAGGGCCAAAAGTAAGTTTTACAGCTAAATAAAAATTAGCAATTGGCAAATAAGCAATACCAGCATTCTTATTAAACATTTTCCTATGTAGAGAATTCAAAAGATCTGCCTGAATTAAAAATATTAATAATATAACTCCAACAACCATCCAAAAATTTCTATGATTCTTTATAAAATCAGGAATTTCTAATTCTCTTAAAAATTCTAAATCCAAAAACTTCTCAACTTTATTAGCAACTTCTCCACCCGTAATTTGCTCAATAGTTAAACCAACATAATTATCTTTTCCACCAACTTTGCAATACTTATTATCATCAAATATAGCAAAATAAGCAACATCTTCTATTTTTTTCTTGTCAGCAATATGCTCATCAGTTTTTACTTTAATAGAAAGAGGTGAAGTTTCATTTTTTCTCAATTCCTTATAAGTATAATCAGTACCCATATCATGAGTGGAACAATAATTAACAACACCTATATTCTTTTTATCCTTATCAAATAAACCTATACTAATACTTAAAGGCATTTTTTTATCTGTTAAATTACGTACTGTTCCAATACTAATAGTACTTCTACCACTTCCATCTAAAGAGGTATTATAATAAACACCATCATAACTAAAAGTTTCTGCAACAGCATTATTAGAAGTATTTACTGGTAATAAAACATCTATATTAACTTCATTTAAAGCCTTTACTGGCACAACCATTAAAAATAAACTAATAAATAATATAGCTATTTTTCTCATCATCACTCACCCTTTCTATTATACTTTTCTTTTAAATAACAAATTATACTATTCTCATTATTACTAAGTTTACCATGAATAATCATATTTTCTAAATCATCATAAACATCCTTCAAATAACTACCAGGTTCTTTATGCAATACATCCATAATCATATCACTAGAAATATTAATATCACTTCGACACTTAATAACTAAATTATTATATTCTTTAGTTATATCCTTAATATCAATACCCTTTATTTCTCCAGCTACACTATTAACATATAGACCATATCTATATAAAGTATCCATATCTAAATTATTAAGTTTAATAACTCTATTAACATTTTTTATAAGTTCCTTTTCATTACTGTTAAAAGGATATTTATCACAAACATCAAGAACACTCCAAATACCAATTAAACTATTAGTAGTCTTAACTTTATTCAATCTTTCCAACTCTAAATCCTTATCCAATTGTAAATCTAACAATAGTTTAATACCTTTTCTTGCGTTACTACTACTAAATATTTTATCAAGTTCTTCCTTCTTCCTATTATAAGACAAATTAGTAAGCAAATACTTGCACTCTTTAATAGCCTCCCTAATTTCTTGATCTAATTCAAAATCTAAAATAGTAGCAAACCTAACAGCTCGCAAAATTCTAAGAACATCCTCAGTAAACCTTTCCCTAGCATTGCCAATACATTTAATAGTTTTGTTGTTCAAATCATCTCTTCCAGATAAATAATCAATTATCTCACCGTCTTCATCCATACAAATAGCATTTATAGTAAAATCTCTTCTTAATAAATCTTCATATAAATTATCAATATAAATTATTTTACCCGGCTTTCTATTATCAATATAATTCATTTCTTTTCTAAAAGTTGTAATTTCTACCTTTAAACTATTTACATACAAAATTACAGAACCATAATCTTCATTAGAAACTAAACAATCTGGAAATATTTCTTTTAACTCCTTGGGAGTAGCATTAGTCGCAATATCAATATCACTAGATTTTTTTCCTAATAAGTAATCCCTAACAAATCCACCTACTATATAAGACTTAAATCCATGACAATTAATATTTTTTAGAAGCCCTAATACAGCTTCAAACATATTTTTCATCGCCTACTTTCATCTTACTCCTGACTTTATTATAGCATAAGCAAGACATACTCAGCAACCAAAAGGTAAGGTATTTAACTCATTAATGTAAAATTACATCCGTATAATCATCAAAAAAAATTTAAAAATACATCAGAATCTTTTAACTTATCTTTTCTAAACAAATCAGTACAAAAGAAAAAAACCTTTTCAGGTTTTTATTTAATTACTTATTAACTGCTTCTTTTAATGCTGAACCAGCTTTGAAAGTAACAGCTTTTCTAGCAGCAATTTTAACAGTTTCACCAGTTCTTGGATTACGTCCTTCACGTGCAGATCTCTTAGAAACAGCAAATGTTCCAAATCCAACTAGTGGAAGTTTATCTCCTTTTGCTAAAGCCTTCTTAATCTCTTCAAATGTAGCATCAATTGCCTTAGCAGCATCTACCTTAGTTAATCCAGCTTCTTTAGCAACAGCTTCAACTAATTCTACTTTCTTCATTTTAATATCCTCCCTATAATATAATTAATATTTTAAGCATAAGTTATGCTTACAAATTAAATTTACCATATTTTATAATATTACGCAAGAATAATAACTAATTTTTTTCATTTTTATCTTAAATTGTATATTCTAAACGATTATGTTTTATCAATTATTTACTCAACTTATCTAATTTTAAACTAATTTCTTTCAATAGAGCAATATTATGTCCCACTGCAAAGAAAATAACACCAATTAAAAAACCAGCAAACCAAATAATAAGCATCAAAAACACATTAAATTCCATAGGCACACAAACATCACCATAAAATGATGAAATTGAACCACATGCGGTAAACAAATTACCAAAGATAATTCCCATTACAAAACTTATAAAAAAGATAACAAAAGCTAATATTTGATACAAATTATAAGGATATGAGCTAACCTGCTAAGTAATATTA
>CANQEN010000054.1 GCA_947595045.1 uncultured Bacilli bacterium
TTCTCTCGCATTTCCATTGTAATACTTTTTTTTACAAAAGTAAACACCATTTACTTATTTGTCAACAGCCTGAAATAGCATAGCTTAAGCTATGCTATTTTTATATCTTCTAAAATATAATCAAAATCATCATTATTATAAAAAGAACCACAATATTCACACTTACCATTACTATTAACATCTACATTGGCTCCACAACTAGGACAAGTTCTAGCCATACCCTGTTCTTTAGCACCAACTCTTTTAACAAAAGTTAAATAATTATATTTATCTACTCTACTATAATCATTTCCCCTTTTTAACTTACTAGATGTTTTATCAATAACACAATCTAAATATTGTGATACCAATATTACTTTAATTGTAATTTGATTGTTATCAATCATAATCTTTTCAATTCTAGATGATGCAACACACAATTCATCAAATATTTGTCTTTCGTTATTACTTTGTAAATGTTCTAATATATTTAAATATTTATTAAATACATCGTCACTAATAAAATGTTTTACCCTATCTAAATTTTCAAACATTAGACTAGTACATAACATTACATAAATATTTCCTACTTTAGATAAAAATTCATCAGTATTAAACAAAGGATCATATTCTTTTAACATTTCAATCATTTAATTCAAACTCCTTTGATTTAGTGTAATTTTTTTACTTAAAACCCAATCATGAGTATTAGATATAATAGTAGAGTGACAATATTCACAAACACTAGAAGCATTTAAATTAACACTAGCACCACAATGAGGACACTCAATAGTTGTTTTAATTTCTTTATTTCTAATTAAAGTTAATAAGTATTGATATTCAACACTATTGTTAGCATTACCTCTAACGACTCTATTATTTTTATCCACTATATAATCTTTACAAGTCACAGTAAGACCAACTTTTATACTAATAGTATTATCATCACTATTAATATTACTAATATAAGTATCCTTACATATAATATTTTTCATAACATTAGTTTGATTTTTAATCTTTAAAGTTTCTAATTGACTTTTATACATATTAAATAAATCATTAGTTAAATTATTTTGTAGAGTATCATAGTCAAAATTCATCCAAGCTATTTGGACATCTCTATATATTTTAAAGACTAATTGATAGAATTCATCTTTAGACATATTAATTAATTGTTTAAATTCTTCATCATTAATCGTACTTTCTTTGAGCAATCTTTTTGGTAAACTATTTCCTCTTTTTGGAGATTTAAGAAAGTAAATAATTAGGACTATGACAAGTAATAAAGAAGTAGAGATAATTTCTCCTGGTAATGAGCTATGACTACCATAACTACCACCTGAATAACCACCTGAATAGCCTCCACCATAAGAGCTACCACCAGATGACCCACCATAAGATCCACCAAAACCAGAATCAGCACTTACCCTCAATTGGTATATATTGAAAGTTAATAATCCAACAACTAATATTAAAAATAAATATCTAAATATTTTCTTCATACAAAGCACCTATACTTAATATAACCTATAATTAACTATTTTTAATAAAAAAATAATTATAATCGATTATAATTTACACTAAACTGTAAAATTTATCATTACTTATATTTTAAATATTGAACTAATCCACCAATACCATAAATCAATAATAATAAATACACTATTGTATTTAAAATAAAATACTTGTTTTTTCTATTTGCAAAGTTAAATATGATACCTATCAGACTAACCAATATAGAAATTAGTGCGATAGAAAAGGTATTAATAAACTTGTTACAAAAGGATAAAATACCAAATAATATAATGATAATATATATAGAATTTATTTCCTTATTACCATTTTTTATATTATTTGATATTTTTTTTGATGAAATAACTATTAAAAATACTATTATAGCTAATATTATAGATGCTACTATTAGTCCAAAAATCATTCCATTTACATCTGACATTATGACCAACTCCTTTTTCCAATAGATATTATATAGTCTACTATTTATTACATATTATCTTATAATCTGAGTTTATGTCAATCTTTAAAATCTAAAACATTTAATTGGGAATTAATTATTACGTAAAGTATAGTCATTGCATTTTGGTCAAGTGTTTGTTTATTTACTTTTTGAATTAACAATTAAAATGTATTGCCTTAAATTTCTTGTATAAATATAAAAAATATAGTAAAATGGCTTTAGTAGTAAAGTGGGAGGACATATGAAGAAAACAATTAAAGACTTCGATTTAAGTAGTAAAAAAGTAATTATTCGTGTTGATTTTAATGTACCTATAAAAAATGGTATTATAACAGATGATAATCGTATTAAAGAAAGTTTACCTACTATTAAATATGCAATTGATAATGGTGCTAAAGTCATATTAATGGCTCATTTAGGACGTATCAAAACAGAAGATGATTTAGAGCATAATAGTTTAGAACCAGTAGCTTATCGTTTAAGTGAATTATTAGATAAAGAAGTAATTTTTGTGGATCAAACTCATGGAGAATTATTAGAAAGGGAGATTAATAATTTAAAAGATGGGTCTGTTTTATTAATGGAAAATACACGTTTTGAAGATTTAAATGGTAATAAAGAGAGTGGTAATGATGAAACATTAGGCACATATTGGGCTTCTCTTGGTGATATATTCATTAATGATGCGTTTGGAACTGCTCATAGAGCTCATGCATCTAATGTTGGCATAGCTAGTCATTTACCTAATGGTATTGGTTTTTTAATGGAGAAGGAACTTAAATATTTGGAAAAAGCTATTACTAATCCTGATAGACCTTTTACTGTTATATTGGGTGGGTCTAAAGTAAGTGATAAGATTAAAGTTATAGAAAATTTAGTAAAAATAGCTGATTATATTCTAATTGGTGGGGGTATGATGTATACTTTTTTATATGCCAAAGGATATAATATAGGTAAATCATTATTAGACTCAGAGAGTATTGCTTTTTGTAAAGATATGTTAGAGAAATATCATAATAAAATTATCTTACCAGTTGATGTAGTATGTGGCTTAGCGATTGAAGAAAATACTGAGGTTATTCCATGTAAAGTAGATGAAGTAGCTGATAATTATATAGGATTAGATATAGGTGAAAATACTATCCAATTATTTAAATCTTATTTAAATAAAAGTAAAACAGTAATATGGAATGGACCAGTAGGCGTATTTGAAATAGAACCATTTGATATGGGAACTAAAAAATTATGTGATATATTAACTAATATAGATGGTGATGTTATTATAGGTGGTGGAGATACATCAGCCGCTATTATAGGAATGGGATATCAAAATTCATTTGCGCATATTTCAACTGGTGGGGGAGCATCATTAGAATTATTAGAGGGAAAACCATTACCAGGAATAGAAATTATAGATGAAAAATGAAACAATTAATAATCAAAAATAAAGGTAAAATTAATTTTGTTATCCTATTAATAGTTACCATATTAGTATTATATTTTTCTTTAAAAGATAATTATGGTGCTATCATAAATGAAATTCATAAAGCTAATCCTATATGGATTATAATATCCTTTTTACTGGTGATATGTTATTGGTTTTTTCGTAGTATTGCTTTAAATAATTTTATAAGGCAATTTAATCCTAAATATCGTTTCTTAAGTACCTTGCAATTGATGCTTAGAACGCAATTCTTTAATGGTATTACCCCATTTGCAACAGGTGGACAACCATATCAAATATATTATTTAAAAGATGCAGGTATTAGTATTGCCAGTTCTACTAGTATTATTTTACAAAATTTTATTGTATATCAAATAGCGCTTGTTTTCTTAGGATTAGTAGCACTAATAAGTAATTTTTATTTTAATATTTTTACAAATAATGCAATATTAGGACATCTATTAGCTTTAGGCTTTATTATTAATACACTAGTTATTGTTATTATGTTTATAGTAGCATTTAATAAAAGAATGAATAAGAAATTAGTTAATTGGGGTATTAATATTTTATCCTTTTTACATTTAATTAAAGATAGTAATGGTAAGAAACAAGATTGGGATAAGGCTATTGTTAATTTTCATGAAGGAGCTAAAACTTTATTAAAAAATAAAAAGAAATTTATTAAAGCTATTTTTCTTAATTTAATAGCCTTAATAAGTTTATATTTAATACCATATACTTTACTTTGTTCAACAGGTAATTATAATACGATTACCCCATTTATAGCTATTATTACTAGCGCCTATGTAATGGTTATCGGTTCATTTGTCCCAATTCCGGGTGGTAGTGGTGGCTTAGAATATGGATTTATATCTTTTTATGGTAATTTTATAGGTGGGGCTACTCTAACAGCTATTATGCTTTTATGGAGATTTATTACCTATTATTTTGGAATAATTATAGGAGCAATTGCTCTTAATATAAAGAAGGTGAACTAATGCGAATAGGTATTTTTACAGATACATATCCTCCTTATATTAATGGAGTATCAACTAGTATAGCTATGTTAGAATCAGCTTTAAGAAAAAAAGGACATCAAGTATTTATATGTACTGTTAATGCTGATGAGCATGCTTATAATTTTGAGAAGAATGATCGTATTATTCGTATCCCCGGAATACCAACTGGCATATATGATTATCGACTAACGGGTGTATACCCTTTAAAAGCTATAAAAAAAATAAAAGAATGGAACTTAGATGTTATTCATTCTCATACTGAATTCGGAGTTGGTACTTTTGCTAGAATTATGGCTAAACAATTAGATATCCCTTTAGTGCATACTTATCATACTATGTATGAAGATTATATTCATTATATTACTAAAGGTTATTTTGATGGCCCAAGTAAAAAGATAGTAGAATATTTAACTAAGTTTTATTGTGATAAAACAGCTACAGAATTAATAGTACCAACTAAGAAAACATATGATTTATTTAAAGAAAAGTATGAAGTAACGAGAAATGTTCATATAGTACCAACTGGTATTGAAGTAGAACGTTTTTATAGAGAAAATAATAATCAAGATGAAACTAAAAAACTAAAACAAGAGTTAGGTATAAGTGATAGTGATTTTGTTATATTGTTTGTTGGTAGATTAGCTTCGGAAAAGAATGTATCTTTCTTAATTGAAAATCAAGTTTATTTGACTAAAAAAAATAATCATTGTAAATTATTAATTATCGGAGATGGCCCTGATATAGAGCTTTTTAAGGGACAAGCTAAAAAATTAGGAATAGAAAAAAATGTTTTATTTACAGGAAAAATACCATGGGATAAAATACACCAGTATTATCAAATACCAAATGTATTTGTAACGGCATCTCATACAGAAACACAAGGTTTAACGCTTTTAGAAGCGATGGCAGCATCGGTACCTGTAGTAGCTTTTGATGATGAAGCTTTTAGAGAAGTAATAGTACATGATTTAAATGGCTATCTTTTTAAAAATAAAAAAGAATATCGGAACTATATAGAAAAAATAATGAATGATAAGAACTTACTTAACCGTTTAAGTAGACAAGCAAGAATTAATGGTGAAGGTCATTCTTCTAAATACTATGCTGAGAAAGTATTAGATGTATATCATATAGCCATTGGTAGTAGGACATTAAAAGAACGTCGTAACCGTAGTTTTCTAGATAAAATGAAAGATGTTATAAAGAGAGGATTCCATGGAGGATAAATTAATAATATTAAACATGAAAATGTTTATGCATAAAAAGCAAATTAAAGATTATATACACGTATTAAAGAATAGTGTATTAAATGAAAATATAGTTGTATGTCCTACTACTATCTTTATACCCTACTTTATTGGGTTGAAGTGCAGTATAGGTATTCAAAATATCTCACAATATACATATGGAGCTTTTACTGGGGAAGTGTCAGCTAGACAATGCGTTGATTTAGGAATAAAATATGCTATTATTGGACATAGTGAACGAAGACAATTATTTCATGAAACCAATGAAGAAATTAAAAAAAAGGTAGAACAAGCTATAAATAATAAATTAAAAGTAGTTTTATGTATAGGAGAAACTAGACAAGAATATAATAATCATCAAACTAATAAGATAATAGAACAACAGTTAGAAGAAGTGTATAGATATATTAGTTATAATAAACTTAAAAATATTATTGTTGCCTATGAACCGATATGGTCTATTGGAACAAATAATATTTTAAATTCATCACTAATCGTTGATAGAATAAATTATATAAAAGACTATATAAAACAAAAATTTAATATAGAACCAATAGTCTTATATGGTGGTAGTGTTAATTCTAATAATATCAAAGATTTAATTACTATAAATAAATTAGATGGTTTTTTAATTGGTTCAGCTAGTAATAGCTTAAATCAATTTACTAAAATTTTAGAAGTTGTTGCAGGTCAATGACTTCTTTTATAATTAAATAGTATAAATCGACATTTTTTGCGTATGAAGTTATTTATAATGTAGGTATATTTGAGTAAGGCAAGGAGGAATTTTTAGATGGAAAAGATCAAATTATTAATCATAGATGATAATGTACAATTAGTTGAAGCAATGAAGGAGTATTTTCAAAATAACAGTCAAATAAGTGTAAGTTTGTGTGCTCATAATGGCGAAGATGGGTTTAATTTAGTTAAGGAAAAACAAGATGAGTATGATTTAATTATATTAGATTTAATTATGCCTATAAAAGATGGTTTATATGTTTTAGAAGAGATGAGAAAAAATAATTTAGAAAAGCAAGTAATAGTAGAAACTAGCTATAATGCTACAGAAACAATTAGAGAGGTATCAGAATATGGTGTTAGTTATTATCTATTAAAACCATTTGATCTAAGTGACTTAGAAAAGAAAATATTAGAAACTAAAAATAGGAGAGTAAATCGTAAAACAATTGATATAACTTATAATAATTTACAAATATCAATTACTAAAGTATTACATGAATTAGGCATACCATCTCATATTAAAGGCTATCAATATATAAGAGAGGGTATAAGTATCCTATATGAAAGACCGGAGACTATTGGTGGTATTACTAAAGAATTATACCCTGAATTAGCTAATAAATTTGATACTACAGTATCTAGAGTAGAGAGAGCTATTAGACATGCTATTGAAGTAAGTTGGAACCGTGGCGACTGGGATTTAATGGAAGAAATTTTTGGACATAGTGTTGATATAGATAAAGCTAAACCAACTAATTCAGAGTTTATTGTAACTATAGCTGATAAATTAAGATTAGATTCACAATTTATTCGTTAACATATTTGTTTATATTAAGCAAAGTATAATTAGCAAAAAGAATACTTGCTTTTCTAAATTATTTTTTTGATATAGTAATAATATAGAATGGAGGAAGTAAATATA
>CANQEN010000055.1 GCA_947595045.1 uncultured Bacilli bacterium
TATCATCTCCTTATCTTAATTATATCAAAAATAAAAGTATACACTTTTTTTGTGTACACTTTTATCTTACTACTTCAGTGGTACCTGTTTTCTTATAATTTTACATCAATTGTCTTATCTTTTCCATCTCTATTATAAGTAATAGTAATCTTATCCCCAACACTATGTTTATATAGTAAATAACGAAAATGAGCTAAATCACTAACTTCCTGATTATCTATTTTAGTAATAACATCTCCTGACTTTAGTCCCACTTGATCAGCTATAGAATCATCATTTACACTATAAATAGCTATACCATGATCAATATCATCACTTATATCCAAACCAGATTGTGCTAGCTGAAATCTCTGTTGTACGTCAATAATTTCTATACCAAGTACCGGTCTAGTAATTTCCTCTCCCTTTTCTAAACGATCAACATATATCATAGCTTCTTCAATAGGTATAGCAAATCCCATACCCTCTATTTCATCTTTAACTAATTTCATTGAATTAATACCAACTACTTCCCCATTGATATTAACTAATGGTCCTCCACTATTACCTGGATTAATAGCTGTATCCGTTTGAATTACTTCCATCAAATAATTTCCATCAGATAAACTAACTGTTACTTGTCTATTTTTACCTGATACAATACCTTTAGTCACTGTTCCAACATATTTCCTACCAACTGGAGCTCCTACTGCAAAAACAGTATCACCAAGCTGTAAAGTACTACTATCCCCTATACTAGCTACTGATAAAACTTGCTCTGCTTTAATACGCAATACAGCGATATCCATATAGGTATCTGCACCCATTAACTCTGCTTCTATTTCTTGACCTTCATTATCAATAACCTTAATTGTTCTAGCATTTTCGACAACATGATTATTTGTAAGAATATATCCATATTGACTATCTTTTTTGTAAACAAAGCCAGAGCCAGAACTAACTAAAGTATTATTATAATAATTTTCAATTACTACTGCACTATTATAAACCTTATCAATAGATGTTTTAATAGTATCTGTCTCTGATATAGCTACTTCTGATACTGTCTTTTCAATTACTTCATCATCTTGATTATTAATAATTACTACCGTACTTCCTACACTTAATATTAATGTTATAATAGCCGTAACTACATATCCTAAATATTTTTTCATTTTCTATCTCCTAATCTATTTCCATAATTTGTCGCCAATTATCTGGAAACCCTATTTTACTTAACAACATTGAAATTGGTAAAACTTTAGTTTTACCTGATAAAGCATCTATCTCATAACTAATCTCTCTCATGAAATCATGAAATTCATCTGCTGACAACATCTGTTTTAAAATTATAATTACTGCAAACATATCATTTTTACCATATACATATTCACTATCTACTTGCTCTATATGTAATTTTTCATGATAAATGGTATCCGGTATATTACGTTGCGTCCTATGGTCATATAAAATATCCTCATGAGCACATAAATTACGATAGTTAGCTAAAATAGATAAATAAATAGCTAATGTTTCATAATCTAAATGATAAAAATTAGCTATACTTGCCTGATCCTCTCTCTTAAGAATGGAAAACAATTCAGACACAATTCCAAATGATAATACTTTTACTAAAATCCAAAGAGGAATATAGCCATAATTACTCATATAGTGCATAGTAGCCGAATGCTTTTTACCATTGACTCTAATTTGCCTATGCATTTTATTTAAAATATCATGTACTTGTCTTACTTTAATAGGATCCTGGGTAAAATTATCCATATTTAAGTAATCTTTCTCTTTAATACCATATTTTTTAGATAATTCATAGCTAATTAGCGATTTAATATTATTTTCAATAACTAATATATTCTTAAAAAAGATATTTCTAATTTTGCGATCAAATAGAAACACAGAGTACAATTCTTCAAAAGTCGTACCCAATAAAAACTTATTTTCTTTAGCCGAGCGCATAAAAAAATGACGATATCCACTAATAAAAAAGTAATTCTCACGTAATAAAATATTTCTTGTATTATCAATATCATTAATAATTAAACCCTTAGATTTAAAAATTTCAATTTGCTCATCAATTGTTTTAAATACCTTATTACTACGCATACGTAATCACCTAATTATGATTATAGCACAATTATGCTGAAAAAAATATGTTTTTTTTGTGTTATTTTGATGACATCTATCTAATTATTTACCTACTAAAATAATTATCTAACCCATTAATAATTTTATCGACAATTTCTTCTTGGTATTCTTCCGTTACTAATAAATTTCGATCACTATCATTAGATAAAAAACCAGCTTCAATTAATACTCCAGGTATCTTAATACGACTATTCATATACATTCCTTTAATCTCCGATATATATCTACCTTTATTCAATTCTTGTTGCACATACTGAGCTATTTTCTTATTTTCGGTATTTATATCATCAAAAAAAACTTGAGCTCCTCGCCATACACTAGAAGTAGTAGCATTTAAATGAATAGATAAATATATATCTGCTCCACTATTATTAATTAATTTAGCGCGATTACCTAAATCACTACGCTTACGTGGAAAAGCATTTTTAACACTTAAATCATAATCACCATCGCGTGTCAAATACACTGTAGCCCCTAAATATTCTAATTTAAGTGCTAATAATTTACTAATACTTAAATTAATATCTTTTTCTAATATGTTCTTATAAACAGCACCTGAATCAATTCCCCCATGTCCAGCATCAATATATATAACTTTGCCATAAAAGTCTGTTTTTAACTCTGTATTAGTAGCCTTAACAAATTGAATAGTACAAATACTTATAATAAATAAAAAAATAATATATTTTTTAGGTATCATTATATCACCTATATAATTATATTCATTAATATCTACAGTTATAAAAAAAGATACCATTTTAGTACCTTAAATATTTAATTCTTATTAGGTTATCTTCTCTAAAAAAGTAATAGGACAATAATCATCATTAAATGCAATAGCAATGTGATTTAATGTACTAAAATTCATTTCTAAATTGTCATTATATTGGCTAAAATACTCTTTTTTAGTCACTTTTTCATAATATTTTTTATTCAATAACTCATTATCACTATTACTATTCCAATATCCATAAAAAATATCTTTAATTTTTCTTTGTATTTCTTCATCATTAATATTAATTCTATATATATCCTTTTCTATTAATAACTTTTCTATTTTAGATCCTAATTTCTTAGTTAATGGATATTTAAAAAAATATATATAACTTGGTCCATATACCCCTCTAAATAATTCCAATCCATCTAATATTTCCTCTCTTGTTAAAGATAAACTATCTCTATTAGAATATTTATCAATATGCCAATCATTAACTATACGATTACGATATTTATCTGTGTATTTATCAAATAAACTAAACATATTATGATCATACATATATTTTAAACTTAATAATCCTACAGATAAATCAGCTGATTTATTTACTACATGATAAAAATATAATGGTTCATTTAATTTCATTAATATTCCTTGTTCACAATATTTATAATAATCAGCACATGTAATATGATAATTAGGCTGTTCATATTTATATATAAAAGTAAACGCATCTTGTCTCTCTATATGTGACTGAATAAATTTAGCCTTAATATCCAATAATAGTTCTTTAATACTGTTATATTCATGTATACCACAATATAATTGCCAAGAATGCTCAAACCAATAATATTTATCTTGATATTTATAGGTTAAAAAAGTATGACTAGGTAAATTATCATCATGAGTACAAATAAAATAGGTTGATACTTGGATCCCCTTTTCTTCAAATAATTTGCGTTCTAATTCTACTTGATCCCAACATATACCACATTTTTTTATTAATAATTCCTCAGGACTTAATAAATAGTAAAAATTACTAAAGTCATTATTCCATTTATCAATATCATAATTAATTATATTATTTCCTTTTTCATCTAAAAAACCATATTGTATTTGATTCATAATATTCATTATTTCGATTTCTAATTCATTCATATAAAACTCCCTATTCAAATAAAGTAAAAGGATATCTTTTAGGCAAAGGTAAATTGAACGTTACTTCTTCTTTCGTTATTGGATGGCTAAAAGTTAATTCTTTAGCAAATAACGCTAATTGTTGTTTAGGCTTAGCTTTACTATTATATTTTTGATCACCATATAAGGCATTTCCTCTACTACTAAATTGAACTCTAATTTGATGAGCTCGTCCTGTTTGTAAATTAATTTTAACTAAATTCCAATTATTTTTAGTAGCTAATACTTCATAATTTAAAATAGCTTTTTTACCATTAGGTTGAATGCTAACTATATTCTTAACAGTATCTTTATGTAAAGTGTCAATTAAGATTGATTTTGGTAATAAGTTACCATAAACTGCAGCATAATAAGTTTTTCTAAATTGATGTTCTTTTATTTGTTCACTTAACCTACTAGCTGCTTTACTAGTTTTAGCAAAAACCATAACTCCACCTACTGGTCTGTCAAGTCGATGTACTAAGCCTAAATACACATTACCTGGCTTATTATATTTATCCTTTAAATATTTTTTTAATACATTGAGTAAATCTACATCCCCACTTTTATCAGCTTGTACCGGCATATTAATAGGTTTCTCTACTACTAGTAAATGATTATCTTCATATAAAATATTAATCATTAGTTTGCCATCTTCCATAAATACCACAAGGCAATATTAAATTATTCCTTGTAATTTTAAGACCTACTTCCCCTGCATCTACTTGCCCATTTGGATGTATTGGCAGTAGAGTAGTCTTAAGTATATTTTCAAGTACTATACTAGATATACCTGTAGTATATGAGTTAATTAAGAAAAATAATGGTTTATCACTTAATATTTTTATACAGGCATTAATTAATTCATAAATAGATTTTTCAAATTTCCAAACCTCTTTATTTGGCCCTCTACCATAACTAGGTGGATCCATTACTATAGCATCGTATTTGTTTCCTCTCCTATATTCTCTTTCAACAAATTTAAGACAATCATCTACTATAAATCTAATAGAATTATTCTCTAAGCCACATAGTTTCATATTCTCTTTGGCCCACTCAGTCATACCTCTTGATGCATCTACTTGTACAACATCAGCGCCAGCACTAGAGCACGCCATAGTAGCTGCACCTGTATAGGAAAATAGATTAAGAACCTTTATCTTTCTATTACTTTTTTTAATCATATCCATCATAAAGTCCCAATTAGTTGCCTGCTCTGGAAATAGACCTGTATGTTTAAAGTTAGTTGGACTTACCTTAAAAGTTAAATGTTTATATTTTATACACCAATATTCAGGTAATTTAGAATAGAATTGCCATTCTCCACCACCTTTATTACTTCTAAAGTATTGACCATCTATATTTTCCCAAGAATCATTATATTCTACATTCCAGATAGCTTGCGGGTCTGGTCTTCTAAGTATAATATCTCCCCAGCGCTCTAACTTTTCACCGTTCCCAGCATCAATGCATTCAAAGTCTACCCATTCAGAACTAATTCTTCTCACTATTTCACCTAATTTCTATATCTTCATTATTAAACTTTTTATCAATTAATCCTTCGTGTATAAATTCTTCTTTATTATTTAAATAAATATCTTCTATTCTATCTACTCTACATTTTTCAGCTTTAATTATCGCCTCAACTTTATCAACAGCAACATCTAATTTATCATTAACAACTACATAGTTATATTTTGTATATTCATTAATCTCTTTATATGCTGTTTTAAATCTTTCAAGCATTTTATCTTTAGACTCTGTTTTTCGAGCTATAAGTCTTTCCTTTAATACTTCCATACTTGGTGGCATTATAAATATAAAAAGTGCTTCAGGTATTCTTTCTTTTATTTTAAGAGCTCCTTGTATATCTATTACAAGCACTATACTAACTCCATTATTTAAATCTTCTTCAATCTTAGCTTTAGGTGTTCCATAATACTGATTATTATGAACAACTGCATACTCTAAAAGCTCATCATTTTTAATACTTTCTTCAAACTGTTTCTTTGTAACAAAGTAATAATCCTTACCATTTACTTCACTACCACGAGGAGCCCTTGAAGTCATAGAAACCGATACTTTAATATTTTTCATATTAGCTACAACTCTAGATACAATTGTATCTTTTCCAGCACCACTAGGTCCTGATACTACGATAAGTAATCCTTTAGCCTTTTCCTTAATCATAATATCACCTGCCTATAGTATATCATAACTTATAATATTTTCACATATCAAATTATCACACAAATATTTGTATTCTTTGTATTCTTTTTTATTTCTTATTGTCCACCCTATCTGTATTTTATTAAACTTCATTGGTACTTGATTCTTATATACTGAAATAAAATCTATTTTTTTTGTATATTTTTTTACTAATTTAAAATTCAAATCATTAAATATAATTAAACCTATAACATAATCTTTTCTATTTTTAGATAGCCAATCTATTACAAAAGGATTAGTACTCTGTATAGCAAATTTACCATTATAATTATCAAGTAATTTAACAAGTTCCTTTTCAAATCTAGAATTATTATCTATATCTTTTACTTCTATAAGAAGTGGTACTTTACCATCAACTATGTGCATAACTTCTTCTAAAGTAGGTATTTTATATCTATCTTTTATTTTTATTTTGGATAAATCTTCATAATTTAAAGTCTCTATCACTTTATTTACTCCACATAACCTAAATAAGTAGTGATCGTGATATACAACTATAGTTTTACATTTAAGTATATGTATATCTAATTCAATCATATAATTTCTATCAACACACTTAGAAAAAGCAGGCAGAGTATTTTCCATTACACTTGTATTATACATTCCTCTATGAACAATTAAATTCTTCTTCAAAAAACTAATATCTTTCATAATTAACTATATGAATAAAAGATATGTTTAATTTATACCTAATAACTAAAATAATTAAATTTAGCCTTTTACCCATAACAAATAAGGACAGTAAAACATCTACATCTCCCTTCAAATCCCACACAAAAAAATACTCAAGATAACTTGAGTACAAAAAGGTTATCTTATAGTTCTAGCATTACCACCTAATTTAATAGGTTGGTGTGACTTCATTGGGCTAGTCCCTCCATCACTC
>CANQEN010000056.1 GCA_947595045.1 uncultured Bacilli bacterium
TATCAAACTTATGTCTTTTTATTAAGTAAAAATAGTATTGATATTTTTACCCACCAACACTATTTATAATACAACCTATAAGAGTTCTAATTGAACTCTTTTTCTAATAAACTAATATAGGTGATATTATGCGTAGATTAGTTAATAGTTTTTTTAAATTAATGATTACAGTATTAATAACACTAATACTAATGATATTAATAAAAGGGAATAGTAATTTTAAAAATATATTTTATAAGAAAATATATGAGACTAATTTTTCGTTTGCTAAAGTAAATAGTTTGTATCAAAAATACTTTGGTTCATCTATTCCATTTAAAGATACATTGGTCGTTAGACCAGTATTTAGAGAGTCTTTAGTATATAGTTCTAAAGAACCATATTTAGATGGTCTTAAGTTAAGTGTTGATGATACTTATTTAGTGCCAGCTATTAATGGTGGTATTGTTGTATTTATTGGTGATAAAGATGATTATGGTAAAGTGGTTATCGTTCAACAAGTAGATGGTATTGATAGGTGGTATGGAAATATGGATCAAGTTAATGTTAAATTATATGATTATGTGGAAGAGGGAACTTTATTAGGTAATTGTCATAATAATTTATACATATTAGATAAAAAAGAGGGTAATGTTATTCCATATGAAGAAATTGCTATCTAAGTTAGTAATTCATCCTATTTATTATTTATTAGCTTTTATAGCTGTTATTACTGGAAACTTTAAGGCTTATATAACTATTAGTATTATTTTATTTATTCATGAATTAGGACATATTTTAGGTTCTTATTTATTTAAATGGCATATTGATAAAGTAATTATATTGCCATTTGGTTGTTTAACTAAGTTTAATGAACAGTTGAATAGACCTATTTATCAAGAGTTTGTTATACTAATATTGGGACCATTGTTTCAATGTTTATTATATTTAATATATCCAACAGAATATCATATGCCATTATTGATATTTAATTTATTACCTATTTATCCGTTAGATGGGGCAAAACTTTTGTTTTTAATTTGTAATAAAATGATGAGTTATTATCACAGCTATATATTAGTTTTTAGTGTATCAATAATTACTATGATTTATTTTATTAAATTAGATTTAATTTATATATTAATTATTTTTTATTTAATATATCATTTGTATATTGAATGTAGAAAAATTCATTATATTATGAATCGTTTTTTCTTTGAACGATATTTATATCAATTATCATTTAAAAAAAATTATTATTTATCTATAATTAAACCATATAAAATGAAAAGAGGCTATTATCATTACTTTTATAATAATGGTAAATATTATAGTGAAACAGAAATACTTAGGCTAATGTTTGACAAAAGACATAAAACATGTTAAAATTTTATATTGTGTAGAGCCTCACTCTACAACCACACAGAAAAGGTTTAAAACGAAAGTACCTTAATGGTGAGTCTTAGATATAAAGGAGGTTATTTATGAAAGCAGTAATTGAAACTGGTGGAAAACAATACTATGTGGAAGAAGGAACCATTTTATACATTGAGAAAATAGATGGGGAACCTAATTCTAAAGTAGTATTTGATAAAGTATTGATGGCTGATGATAAAGTTGGCACTCCATACTTAGCTAATGTCCAAGTAACTGGTGAAATTTTAAAGCATGGTAAGAATAAAAAAATTATAGTTTACAAATATAATGCTAAGAAAAAGTATCGTAGAAAACAAGGGCATAGACAACCATATACTAAAGTTGAAATTAAATCAATAAAGGTTAAATAAAATGATTAGTATTTCTTTAAAAGAAAAAGATGATAAAATCAATTATATTAAAATTAGTGGTCATGCTGATTATGCAGAGTCTGGTTTTGATATTGTATGTGCATCAATATCATGTATTGCGATTACAACTGTTAATTCTTTAATTAGATATGATAATAATAGTATATTATATACTGAACATGATGGACTATTAGAATTGGGTATTATGAAGCATGATAATATAATTGATATGTTAGTTGATAATATGATTGATTTACTCACAAGTTTACAAGAACAATATGAAGATTATATAAAAATAGTAAGATAGGGAGGTGCCATCTATGCATTTAAATTTGATGACATTAAATATCCAATTATTTGCTCATAAAAAGGGACAAGGATCAACTAAGAATGGTCGAGATTCAATATCTAAAAGATTAGGAGCCAAAGCAGCTGATGGTGAATTAGTAACAGGAGGATCTATTATATATCGTCAAAGAGGTACAAAAATTCATCCTGGTGTTAATGTGGGCATCGGATCTGATGATACTTTATATGCTAAAGTAAGTGGATATGTAAAGTTTGAACGTGTTGGAAGAGATAGAAAACAAGCTAGTGTTTATCCGAAATTGAATAATAATTAAAGCAAGTTGATTTGAAGTTGTCAACAAAAAGTAGACACTAAAAAAGTAATTATTTAAAACCTAGTTGGGTTCGATATTCAACTGGGTTTTTATATTTAAGTGCATATGATGGTCTAAAATTATTATTATCTCATACAATATCATCAATAAACTCTTGAACTGTGTTATAATTATTTATGTCAAAATCAATATACATTTCTTTCTTAATCCAGCCATTTTTATCATCTCCTTATCTTAATTATATCAAAAATAAAAGCACACACTTTTTTTGTGTACACTTTTATCTTACAACTTCATCAGACTATAGTAATGACTTAAAAAAATCAATTAGATTATTGGACAAAATTAATTTAAAGATAAACACATGTTAGATGGCATGTGTTTTATAAGCATGAAATGTATCTTGTAATTTTCATTTGTTATTGTTATGATATAAATAGAAAAGAGGTAGTATGTTATGCCAGAGTTACCAGAGGTAGAGACAGTTAGAAGGACATTATTAACTAAATTGAAAAAACGTAAAATAGTTGATGTTGAAATACTATATCCTAAATTAATTGAATATCCTAGCCCTAATGATTTTGCTAACAAAATAGTTAATCAAACCATTAATGATATTGAGCGAAGAGGTAAATGGTTAATGTTTAAATTAGATGACTATTATTTATTAAGTCATTTAAGAATGGAAGGTAAATATTATTTTCGTTGTAATGATGATAAGCTAGGAAAACATGAATGTGTAGCATTTAAACTAGATAATGATGAGGAATTAAGATATAATGATACTAGAAAGTTTGGACGGATGCATTTAATTCCTATTGATGATGTGTATAATCAAAAACCTTTAAATGAATTAGGTTTAGAACCATGGGATGAAAAGTTAACTAGTACTTATTTATTAGAAAAGTATAAGAATAAGAAAATACCGATTAAAACAGTTATTTTAGATCAGAGTATTATAACAGGAATTGGTAATATATATGCTGATGAAATATTGTTTTTGAGTAAAATAAGTCCTCTAAAGGTTACTAGTACTTTAAATAAAGAAGAGTGTGAAGCTATAATTAAGAACACTAGACACGTTTTAGAACAAGCTATAAAAAAAGGAGGAACTACTATTAGATCATATGAATCTAGTGAAGGAGTTCATGGCAAGTTTCAAAGTGAATTATTAGTTCATGGTAAAAAAGGAGAAAAATGCCCTATATGTGATTTAGAAATTATTAAGATAAAGATTAATGGCCGAGGTACTTATTATTGCACTAATTGTCAAAGATGAAAACATATGTTTTAATAACTAAAAAAGTAAAAAAATGGAAAAAGTGTAAATATTGATTTTTAAAAAATAACAAAAAAATAAAAAAATGAATTTTGTTATTTTTTTTATTGTGTATTATAAAACCCTTGAAATATAAAGCAAAAAGATTAAATAATAATTTATATGCAAAAAATATTAATAGCTAAAAAAACATAAAATTATAAAAATGGAAAAATTAAAAAATAGTAAAAAAAGATAAAAATTATTTGACAAGGGTGATATTTAGATGTATACTTATATTACAAGATAGGAGTGACTTAAGATGGTTGATGTGAATAATAAATTACCATTAACAGTTATTAAAAGGAATGGTAAAAAAGTAGATTTTGATGGTAGCAAGATAGCGTTAGCAATTAAGAAGGGCTTTGATAGCATTCTTAATGATGATGATGAAGATAGTAATAGATTATATACTGAGAAAGATATTAATAAAATCTATCAAGGTGTTATAAAAAGAATTGAAACAAATTATTCTAATCAAGTTAGAATAAAAATTGAAGATATTCAAGATATGATAGAAGCTGAATTACAGAAACAAAAATATTTAGATGTTTTTGAATCGTTTTCTCAATATAGAGATAGAAGGGCTCAATCTAGGGAAATGTTTTTTGACGATAAAAAGAAACATAAATTTTTAAAAACATTAGAGGGATTAGGTCTTAAATCAGCTAATGAAGATGACACTAAAAGGGAAAATGCTAATATAGATGGCGATAGTGCAATGGGAACTATGTTACAGTATGGTAGTACTGTGTCAAAGGAATTTGCTAAAGCATATTTAATGAAAAAGAAATTTGCTGATGCACATGATGCTGGTGATATTCATATTCATGATATGGATTTCCTAGCTATGGGCACTACTACCTGTATGCAAATTGAATTAGATCGCTTATTTAAAAAAGGTTTTTCTACTGGGCATGGGCATCTTAGAACTCCTAATGGGATTGGATCATATGGTTCATTGGCTGCTATTGCTATTCAATCAAATCAAAATGATCAGCATGGAGGGCAATCAATACCAGCTTTTGATTATTATATGGCACCTGGTATTTTAAAGACGTTTAAGAAACAGTTTAAACAACATTTATATGATATGTTAGATGTTTATGATTTATTAAGTTTTATCAGTATGGAAAGAATTACCCGTGAAATTGATAAATTACATAGTATTGAATTTAATATCGAGTTATTTGAGCCTATTTATAAGGATTCAGAGCAAATAAAGAGAATATTTGTTAAAAGTTATGAAAAAGCATTACAAAAAACAAATAGAGAAACTTATCAAGCGATGGAGGCTTTTATTCATAATTTAAATACAATGCATTCTAGGGCTGGGGCTCAAGTACCTTTTTCTTCTATTAATTTAGGTACTGATATATCACCAGAGGGTAGAATGGTTACAAGAAATTTTTTAGAAGCAACGATGGCAGGATTAGGTAAAGGAGAAACACCTATATTCCCAGTATCTATTTTTAAAGTAAAAGAAGGAGTTAATTATAACCCAGGAGATCCTAATTATGACTTATTTAAATTAGCATGTAAGACATCAGCTAAAAGATTATTCCCTAATTTTTCTTTCTTAGATGCCCCATTTAACTTATCTTTTTATAAAGCTGGAGATTATAAAACAGAAGTAGGCTATATGGGATGTAGAACTAGGGTAATGAGTGATGTTACAGCACCAGATAATCAAACAACAGGAGGTCGTGGTAATTTATCATTTACATCTATTAATTTACCACGTATCGGTATAAAACATGGTATTTGTTTAAATGAAAGAGATAAAGCTGATATAAAAGGTTTTTATGAAGAATTAGGAAATATGATGGATTTAGTTAGGGATCAACTATTAGAGCGATTTGAAATTCAATGTAGTAAGCATGTTTATAATTTTCCATTCTTGTTAGCTCAAGGAGTATGGACTGATGGTGAGAAGTTAAAACCAAATGATCGATTACGTAAAATATTAAAGCATGGTAGTTTAACTATAGGATTTATAGGATTAGCTGAGACATTAAAAGCTTTAATTGGTAAACATCATGGTGAGTCAGAAGAAGCCCAAAAATTAGGTTTAGAGATTATTAGCTTTATGCGTACACGTTGTGATGATTATGCTAAAAAATATAATTTGAATTTTACTTTAATAGCTACACCAGCTGAGGGATTATCGGGTAGATTTGTTAATATCGATAAAGCTATATATGGTAAAATAAAAGGCGTTACTGATCGAAATTATTATACTAATTCATTTCATGTACCAGTGTATTACAATATTAGTATAAATAAAAAGATAAGTATTGAGGCTCCATATCATAATTTAACTAATGGTGGCCATATATCATATATAGAGCTTGATGGTGATACAGTTCAAAATATAGATGCTTTTGAAAGTATAATTAGATTAATGAAGGAATCAGGGATAGGATATGGTGCTATAAACCATCCAGTAGATAGAGATCCTGTTTGTGGTTACGTTGGGGTAATAGGAGATGTGTGTCCAGGTTGTGGTCGTAGAGAGTTTGAGAGTGTTCCACTAGAGACAGTGAAATCACTACAATGCGATTGTTAGGAGGATTAATAATATGGAAAAAATGATTGGTGAAGGAATTGAATTTGAGAGAATAAGAAGAGTTACAGGTTATCTATCAGGAGATGTAAAACGGTTTAATAATGGTAAACGAGCTGAGGAAAGAGATAGAGTAAAACATTCAGGTATAAAAGATGTTTTAAAGACTTATACTAGTGAAACTCAAGCAAGTCATGCAAATTAGATTAGCTAGTGATTTACAAGAAGATAGTGTTGTTGATGGATTAGGTGTTAGGACTGTTATATGGACTCAGGGGTGTGGACATAAATGTCCTGGATGTCATAATCCATCTACTCATGATTTCGATAGTGGAGAGCTAGTAGATGTTGAAGATGTTATTTCTGCTTTAGATCAATTAGAAAGACAAGATGGTATAACCTTTTCAGGAGGAGACCCATTTTATCAACCAAAGGCTTGTTCCATAATTGCTAAGTATTGCCATAAAATTAATTTAAATGTTTGGTGTTATACTGGGTTCACATATGAGCAACTAATAGATAGTTCAAAGAAAAATGAAGATATTATGTCATTTTTGAAACAAATAGATATATTAGTAGATGGCCCATTCATTATGGCAAGGCGTAGTTTTGATGTACCATTTAGAGGTTCAGATAATCAACGTGTGATTGATGTAAAAAAGAGCTTACAATATCATAAAATTATATTAGTTAATTTAGATGATGATATGATTATAAGTAATAATGG
The DNA here is from genome assembly GCA_947595045.1 of uncultured Bacilli bacterium. Lineage (GTDB taxonomy): Bacteria > Bacillota_I > Bacilli_A > RF39 > UBA660 > CANQEN01. The sequence goes on from CANQEN010000056.1 coordinate 7,001, forward strand.
TAGATATCAAAATAATATTTATTTATAAACAAGTATAATTTGCAAAAAGAATACTTGCTTTTTTTTTTTTTTTTTT
>CANQEN010000057.1 GCA_947595045.1 uncultured Bacilli bacterium
TACTAAATGAGTTAAATGAAGCAAAAGATGATAGTAGTATCTTTGTAGACCCATATGGCAATATCAGATATAGAGGAAAAGATCCAAATAACTATGTAACATTCAATGATGAGCTATGGCGAATAATCGGAATAATCGATGGCAAAGTAAAGTTGATAAGAGATGGATCAATAGGAAACTATTCATGGGACAGCTCAGATACAAGTATAAATGATGGTAGAGGAATAAATGAATGGAGTCAAGCCGATTTAATGAAATTATTAAATCCGGGGTATGAGAATGAGAAATTGGAAGATAATTCAGTAACAGGAAGTTTATATTGGAATAGAGCAAGTGGACAGTGTTATAATGGAAAAAATAATGCAACAACAGACTGTGATTTTACAGAAAATAATGGTAATTCAAAAGGATTAAGTGAAGAAGCCAAGAGTATGATAGAGAAGAGTACGTGGTATTTGGGAGGACATACCAGTAGTCCAAGTGATGTAACAATAGATACTATGTCATTAATGATGGATAGAGAAAGAGGAGATAGTGTAGTAGAAAATCCATCAGACCAATTATCAAGAACAACAATATGGAATGGATATGTAGGTTTAATGTATCCGAGTGATTATGGATATGCGGCTGATAAAACATGTACACAAGATTTATATCATTATGAATATGAAGATGCATGTAGTAAGACTGGCAACTGGTTATATCAAGATATAAATGGTGACGATGATGAATGGTTTATTACTCCCGATTTCGACGGCGCCTATGTTGTGTGGAGTGTCACTTATGAGGGCTTTGTGGCCTATGGCACTGATGTCCACTTTGCGTATCGGTTTAGGCCAGCCATCAATCTAAAATCCAGTGTGAAAGTTAGTGGTAAAGGTGATGGAAAACAACGTAGCCCATATGAATTGAGGTTTTGATAAAACTGATTTTATCAGTTTTTTTGTTTGTAATATTAATTTAATTATGCTATTATGATAAATATGGAGTTGAGATTATGTTACAAGTTAATAATTTAGGTTTAAGGTTTGGAAAAAGAGTTTTATTTTCTAATGTTAATTTAAAATTTGAAGGTAATAATTGTTATGGTATTATTGGGGCTAATGGAGCAGGTAAATCAACTTTTCTAAAAATACTTAGTGGGGAAATTGAATCAACTAGTGGGGAAGTTATTAAAGGTAATAATGATCGGATATCTGTTTTAGTTCAAAATCATAATGCTTATGATGATTTTGATGTATTAGAGACCGTTATTATGGGTGATAGTGAATTATATAATATTAAGATAGAAAAAGATAATTTATATATGAAACCAGATTTTACTGAGAAAGATGGTATTAGGGTAGGCTATTTAGAAGATTTATTTTTGAAAAAGAACGGATGGCAAGCTGAGGCTAATGCTGCCATTTTATTATCAGGTTTAGGTATTGATATCAGTTTACATGAAAAAAAGATGAAAGAATTAAAAGAGACGGAAAAGGTTAAAGTTATGTTAGCTAGGGCTCTTTTTGGTGAACCAGATATTTTATTATTAGATGAACCTACTAATGGATTAGATTTAGATAGTAAAGAATGGTTAGAAGAATTTTTAATTAATTTTAAAAATACTGTAATTGTTATTTCTCATGATCGACATTTTTTAAATAAAGTATGTACATATATGGTTGATATTGATTATGAGAAGATGACATTATTTGTTGGTAATTATGATTTTTGGTATGAATCTAGCCAATTAATTCAAAGACAGATGAGAGAGTCAAATAAGAAGAAAGAAGAAAAGATAGCTGAATTACAGGATTTTATTAGAAGATTTAGTGCGAATGCTTCTAAGTCAAAACAAGCTACTAGTCGTAAAAAATTATTGGATAAGATTCAATTAGAAGATATAAAACCATCTAGTAGACAATATCCTTTTATTAATTTTTCGATGGCTAAACCATTAGGGAAAGAAGTAATTCATTTAGATAAAGTAAAAGCTAAATATGGAGAGGCAGTTATTTTTGAAAAATTAAGGATAACGATTAAACCAGGAGATAAAATAGCTTTAATTGGTAATAATGAGCTAGCAAAAACGACTTTATTAGAAATATTAGCAGGTATTAATATACCTGTTGAAGGGATAGTTAAATGGGGAACTACTGTTAATATTAGTTATTTTCCTAAAAATCATGATGATTATTTTAATACATCCTTAAATATGATAGAATGGTTGCGTGAATATTCGGATAATAAAGATGAAACTTTTATTAGAGGTTTTTTAGGTAGAATGTTATTTAGTGGAGAAGAATCATTAAAGAAAGTTAATATATTATCTGGAGGAGAAAAGGTTAGATGTATGTTGGCTAAAATGATGTTATCTGGTGGCAATGTTCTATTATTAGATGAGCCTACTAATCATTTAGATATGGAGTCTATTAGTGCTTTAAATGACGGATTAGTTAATTTTAAAGGTAGTATTGTATTTACTAGTTATGATCAACAATTAATAGATACAGTAGCTAATCGAATTATTGAAATTAAAGATAATGGTGATATTATCGATAAACAAATGAGTTATGAAGAATATATAACTAAATTTGGACATGAAAAAAATAGAACTTAATCTATTTTTTTTATTATCTCTATTTTGAAGTGATTGTCTTTAGCACCAGGATTAGTGTAATAATAAATAGCTATAGAACATAGACATGCTATTAAAAATAAAATAATATATTTTAATGCACCTTTCATAATGCCTCCTATATAAGCCTTAATTCATTTTCACTGTAGAATGGTTTTTTAGGATCAATTCGATCATAAAATAGAATACCATTTAAATGATCTATTTCATGCTGAAAAGCAATTGATAATTCTTCTCTAGCTCTAATTTTAATTTTTTTACCTTCAGTATCAAATCCTTCTACAGTTACTCTAGCATATCTTTTTATATGTCCCTCTACTTCACGATTAACACTTAGACAACCCTCACCAGCTTCAGCAGCAATCATTTCATTAGATGTACTAATAATTTTAGGGTTAACAACTACATAATTATCAAATACGCCATCTTCTACTTCATGGACAATGACAATAATTCGTTCATTTATTCCTAATTGTGGAAAGGCTAATCCCATACCAGGTCTAAGTTGATATTTTAAGGCATATTCTTCAATTTGACTATAAGTAAGTTCATCAATCATTTGTTGAATTAGCTGTTTATATTCATCACTAAGTGGTAGAGTGGCATCTTTACTAATTTTTCTAAGCTTTGGATTTTTTTCATCTAATATATCTAATTTTTTAAACATAATTTCACTTCCGATAGAACTATTATAGCAACTTTAGTAAAAAAAAACAATAAAAAGCATATGCTTTTTATCGTCCTTGATTAGGTCCAGTAAATGCTCTAGCACCGATTATAATTACTAATAAAATGAATAATACTAATACGATAGCAGCACCGTATCCAGAACCGTAATTTGATTGATAACCAGAATATCCACCTTGTGGGCATCCACCATATCCTTGATATCCACCATAATAATACATAATCTAACCTCCTTGATCATTAATATCATATAAAAAAAATTTATATTTGACCATTATAAATGACTAATAAAAAAATAAATTGTTGAAATATATTTATTTGTCAAATATAATATAATATGGTATTATATTATATGTAGAAGTAGATAAAAGGTGATGAAATGAAAGGTATTCGCAAAACAATTAATGACATGGATAAAGTATTACTGATTATTTCAATTATTTTATGTACTTTTGGTCTTTTTAATATTGTTACAGCCTCTAGTAGAGAAGCTGTTAATAATTTAGATCAATCAATTTATTACTACTTTTATCGGCAACTAGCTGTTTTAATATTAGGGGTTATTGGTTTTTTATTTATTGTCAGTATCCCTACTAAGAAGTATCCTAAGTTTTTACCCTTTTTGTATATTACAATTGTAGGTTTAAATGCCCTTTTAATTTTTAAAGGATCTGCTACTAGAGGAGCTAATAACTGGATTGATTTGGGTTTTTTTAATCTACAGCCTAGTGAGTTGGCTAAACCTATCTTAATTGTAACGCTGGCCTGTTTAATAGAGAAGATGGCCCGAAAATTGCGAAGTCCTAAAGTAAATCATTGGAATTATATTGGTATTTTATGTGCGATTGGGTTAATAATACCACTATTAGTTATTTTACAAAAAGATTTAGGTACAGCTTTAATTTTGTTAATTATTTTTGCTATTATGTATTTGTTAAGTCCAATATTACCAAAAGAAAAATTTAAAATTATTTGGTTTTTATTAATATTTGGTGTTATTTTATTAATGATAATTTATAGTATTCAGGGATCTATATTGACTAAAGCACAAAAAGCAAGATTTAATTTTGTGGATCCTTGTGATTCTAAAAATTATATTAATTCTGGATATCAAATATGTAATGCATTTATTGCAATTAATTTGGGTGGATTAACTGGTGTAGGTATTGGTAAGAGTACACAGAAATATTCCTATATTCCAGAACCCCATACTGATATGGTGTTTGCTATTATAGCTGAGGAATATGGTTATTTATTTTGTTTAGGTATTTTAATATTATATAGTATTATCTTATGGCGAATATTGAATTTATCAAGTAAAGCTAATACTATTAGTTCTAAGTTTATTTGTTTAGGGGTAGCTACTTATATATTTGCTCATATTTATATTAATTTAGGAGGGCTATTTGGTTTAATACCATTAACGGGAGTCCCATTACCATTTCTAAGTTATGGTGGTAGTTTTACGATATCATTAATTGCTGCTATTGCGTTAGTAGAGAGAATTCATATTGAAACTAAACGTAATAAATTGTTTAAATAGGAGGATAAAAAGTGCGAGAAGAATTATTAAATTATCTATTACCTAATAGTCGGTATAATAATCGCATATCATTAAAGGATGCTATTTATTTGACTAATCAATATGGTCAAATGGGGGATAATGATTTAGTTGATTATAATGATGTTATGAACTTTATTAATCGAATTATTGAAATTAGAAATAGTGATAGTGAAATGTTGATTCCACTACATGAAATATATTGTATTGATGGTATTGATTATTTATCTGATTTTTATACTTTAATGATAGCTGATTATTTAAAAGTGAGAAATGTTAAGCAAAAGTATGAATTGGTGAATATTCAAAAATTGCTAGGAGATAAAATATTAATTATTGATTTTAATCGCAATATGGAAGAATATACATGGATAACCGATAATTTAGGATTACCAGTATTTAAAGAAGATATTTATATTGGATTTAATCAAAAATTATATTTTACAAAACAGTTTTCTCAAAAAATTAATGAAGTATGTGGAATAACTAATCGCAATACGGCTTATGAAGTATCTTATATTTTTAACAATATTGATAAACTTGAAAATGGAAAATTGTATGTTGAGAATAAGCCTTTAAAAAATAAGCAATCATTATTTGAGATAACTGATGATAAATTAATTGGTATTAATATGGATTTATTTAATAGTGATTATGCTACTTTTGTTCCAGATCAAAAAAGTTGGCCTAATATGGATTTTTATAATAATTTAAGTGGTAAAAATGAATAATAGATGGAATATGGAGAGATAGTATGGTTTGTCCAAATTGTGGATTTAATATTAATCAAGGTGATTTATTTTGTAAATCATGTGGTTCGAGAATAAATTATGCTCAAATTAATCAAAATGATTATAGATTAGTTAATAATGAAGATATCGATTTAATTAATGCCTATATTGGACCTAATGCTAATAAGTTAGTTAATGGTGGCTTTTCATTTTGTATTTTCTTTTTTGGAGCTTTTTATGCTTTTTATCGTAAAATGTGGTTATTAGGTATAGGATGGATCCTTACTAATATAATTGTGAATATATTTTTACCTACTTTTTCGACTTTAATAAGATTTATAATTGGTATAATTATTGCTATTAAATTTAAAGAATGGTATTTGGATAATGCTAAAAATATGGTTGCTAACATAAAGAAAGATAATATTGATAAGTCTAGAGATGAATTATTGATGATTTGTCAATTAAAGGGTGGTACTTCATTAATACCGGTTGTTATATTAATTTTATTATATACAGCTGTATTTAGTCTACTTTTTAAATTTATTATTTCCAATACTGTGATAAGGTAAGTGATATGTATTATGCAAGAATTAATATTATTTTTAGTAGCTGTATTACCTATCGTCTTATTAGGGTGTTTTATATACAGAAAGGATATAAATAAAGAACCAAAGCAACTTCTATTTAAGTTATTTATAGGTGGTATTGGTTCTACCATTTTAGTATTAGTTATAAGTCTTATTTTATATATTATATGTCCTTTTTTGATTGATATGGATTATAATGATTTAAATTTGCTTCAATTGCTGTTATATGTTTTTTTCTCAATAGCCTTAATAGAAGAAGGTTGTAAATGGCTTATGGTATATAAATTATCTTATAATAATCGTCATTTTGATGAGCTATATGATATGATTGTATATGCAACGTTTGTTTCCCTTGGTTTTGCCTGTTTGGAAAATTTATTATATGTGTATAATAATGGTATAGGTGTTGGGATAGGAAGATCTTTTTTATCTATTCCAGGGCATGTTTGTTTTGGTGTCTTTATGGGCTATTATTTAAGTTTAGCTAAATTAAATCAAATATTGGGGAAAATTAATTTATCTAAAAAGTATTTAATATTAAGTGTTTTTATGCCTACGTTATTGCACACCATATATGATTATTGCCTATTAACTGGTAATTTATTATGGTTCTTTGTCAAATAGTGTTGGTGACAATAAATTTGATAAATGAATTGATATAGGAGGAGTGATAAATAATCACTC
>CANQEN010000058.1 GCA_947595045.1 uncultured Bacilli bacterium
CAAGAGGCTGAAGAGGCGCCCCTGCTAAGGGTGTAGACCGGGCAACTGGTGCGAGAGTTCAAATCTCTCCTACTCCGCCATATTGTAAATTATCCCTTTTTCAAAGGGTTTTTTATTAAATTTATATTTTTCTTAAATTATTAAATAATAAATAAATATAATTTTATATTAGCTATTTATTAAAATAATTTAATTCAATAAAAACCACGTTTCCTTAATAAGAATAACGTGGTTTTTATTCATTTTGCTTAACTTTAATATTATATTTTTTCGAAACTATACAAATAATAATTACTATTTTCTTTATCTAATTTAAATGTATATTTATAATTATTTAATTTATCACTATAATTATCAACTTTAAATTCGTTTGTATCACATTCTTCATAAAGTTTATTTTCATTTGAATAGTCAAAATCACTATAATATTCTGAACAATCACTTATACCATCATCGCTAATATGACTTGTGCGAAATACAACCCTAGTAACTACTTCAATTCTATCACTATATTTAGCAGCACTAACAATATCCTCATCATATGTTTCTTGATAAGTACCTCCACAACCACCATTATTAGTTACAGAATAATTTTGTCCAGTGGCATCAAGAGTATATGTTCGACATGATGCCTCCACCTTTGTACTTAATTCATAATCATTATTACCAAATAAACTTGATAGGCTATTTCTTACTTCTTGAACTGATATATTATCTTTAGAATTATCATGATTTATTGATATAATAGCTGCACTTAATGCAATATCTGATGGCATTTTACTCGTTATTACTTTTTCATTTTTAAATAAATACTCAAATGCATCTGCTGTATATATTGTATTTTGCCATGTTGTTTTTCCTAATAACTCTTGCACCAAAGAATTATTTACATCTAATATTTCTCCTTGTTCTTCAGCTTTTTCCTCTAAATTAATCTTTACATTATTATCATCTTTAGTAATATTTACGTCAGCATCACAACCCATTAATAATATAGTCCCTATTAATAACATTATCATTTTTTTCATACTTCATTTACCTCCACAATCAATATATCATAAAATAAAAAAAAAATAAACAAATAGTATTGTCTTTTAATAAAACAATGTAAACTATTTGTTTATTCTATTTTTATATGCTTTTTTATATTCACCAGATAGAATATTATCAATCCAATCTTGATTATTTAAATACCAATTAACAGTTTCTTTAATCCCATCTTCGAAATTATAAGTTAATTTCCAACCTAATTCTTGTTCAACTTTGGTTGAATCAATAGCATATCTAAGATCATGACCTGGTCTATCTGTTACATAGGTAATTAAACTTTCTGGTTTACCTAATTGCTTTAAAATAGTTTTTACAACTTCTAAATTAGTCCGTTCAGAGTGTCCACCTAAATTATAAACTTCCCCCACTCTACCTTCTCTTACAATTAAATCAACTCCAATATTATGATCAATTACATGAATCCAATCTCTAACATTTTCCCCTTTACCATAAACTGGTATTGGTTCATCTCTTAAAGCCTTACTAATAACAACAGGAATTAATTTTTCAGGGAATTGATATGGTCCATAATTATTTGAACATCTAGATATAGTTACTGGTAATCCATAAGTACGGTAATATGCCATTACTAATAAATCAGCTGATGCTTTAGATGATGAATAAGGGCTAGAAGTATGAATAGGTGTTTCTTCTGTAAATTTTAGATCTGATCGATTTAATGGTAAGTCTCCATATACTTCATCAGTTGATATTTGATGATATCTTTTAATTCCATATTTACGACATGCATCCATTAATACTTGGGTACCTAATATATTAGTTGTTAGAAAAATACTAGGATTTTTAATTGAATTATCAACATGACTTTCTGCTGCAAAATTGATTACAATATCAAAGTTTTGTTTCTTAAATAATTGATCAACAAACTCCCTATCAGTTATATCACCACATATAAATTGAAAGTTATCTTTTACCTCTAAATCTTTAATATTGTTATAATTTCCAGCATAGGTTAATGCATCTAAACAAATAAAATTATCATTAGGGTATTTATTAGTAACATAGTATAAATAATTACTACCAATAAAACCAGCTCCACCTGTTATTAAAAATTTCATTTTTCACTACCTTTTCTATTTCTTATCAAAATTTTAGCTTCTTCCCCGTTTGCTTTTATTAATTCATCACAATAACGATTAACAGCATCCATCCAAACAGGTAATCTTTTAAAACCATTATCATCTAATGATTGTTTACTTAATTTCGAATTAAGAGGTCGTTTAGCTTTTTGAGGATATTCACTTGTAGGTATAGGATTTACCTTCATGTCTATATTATTACTTTCAAAAATATATTGAGCAAATTGAGCCCAGCTACAAAAACCTTCATTATTAGCGTGATATGTTCCATATTTATTAGTACTTGCCATATCAACTAAAAGACGAGCTAAATCAACTGTATAAGTTGGGCTACCAACTTGATCACAAACAACATTTAATTCATCCTTAATATCTGATAATTTAAGCATCGTTCTAATAAAATTTTTACCATTAATACCAAATACCCATGATATACGAACAATAAAATGATTAGGGTATGATCTAACTATTTCTTCACCCATATATTTTGTTTTTCCATACACGCTTTGTGGATTAGTTTTATCATCTATTTCATACAAGCCTTCTTTAGTGCCATCAAAGACATAATCAGTACTAATATAAACAATTTTAGCTCCTACATCTCTCGCTGCTTCTACTAAATTTTTAGTACCTAAATAATTAACTTTCTCACACGCTTCATAATTATCTTCGGCTCCATCAACATTAGTCCAAGCAGCATTATGAAATATAACATCTGGTTTGATAGCCATAACTTTATTTTTAACAGCACTAGAGTCTGTTATATCCATATCAACACTGCCTGTTGGATAAATATCATTATCACTAATACCTCTTTTTTTTAATTCTTGAACAATATCATAACCTAATTGTCCTGTATAACCTGTTACTAAATATTTCATTATTATTCACCCCCATAATTAAAATAAATAGGACTATTCTTTAAAGTCGATCTCTTTTGATCTTTTTCTGATAAAATAGGTTCATCAATACCATATTTACTTAACTCCCAATCAATATTTAAATCGGGATCATTCCACGCAATCCCATCTTCTTCACTAGGTCGATAATGATTATCCACTAAATATTGAAATAAAGTATTATCTTCAAGACTAATAAAGCCATGAGCGAATCCTCTTGGGATTAATAGTTGTTTACCATTTTCAGGTGTTAATAATACACTTGTCCATTTACCATAAGTTGGTGAACCTACTCTAATATCAACAGCAACATCTAAAACAGCTCCACTTAGACATTCCACAATCTTAGCTTGACTAGTATCGCCCTTTTGAAAATGTAATCCTCGTAAAATACCTTTACCACTAAGAGATCGACTACATTGAGCAACTCTACCAAAGGCTAAAGAGTTGTTTACTATCTCTTCTTCTATAAAGAAGGGAGAAAAATATCCTCTATTATCCCCAAATCGATCTGGTTCTAAAATATAACAATCAATTAAATTGGTTTTTATTATTTTCATTTTTTCTTACCTTTCTTCAACACCTTAAACAAATATTTACCATAGGCATTTTTTTGTAATAAAATAGCTCTATCTTCTAATTCTTTATCTGTTAGCCAATTATTATGATAAGCTATAACTTCTGGGCAACAAATCACACTATCTCTATTATTTTGAATTGATTTAATCATATTAGCAGCATCCAATAAACTATCAAATGTTCCTGTATCAAACCACGAATAACCTAACCCCAGTAAACAAGCCTTTAACTTAGATTCTTCTAAATATAATCTATTTAAATCAGTTATTTCTAATTCACCACGAGCTGATGGTTTAACCCTACTTGCCATATCTGATACACCCTTAGGATAAAAATATAAACCTGTAATAGCATAATCTGACTTAGGATGTTCCGGTTTTTCTTCCACACCTAACACATTATTATTTATATCTAATTCCATAATTCCAAAGCGTTCTGGATCCTTCACTTGATAACCAAATATAGTGGTTAAGCCCTTTTCTGCATTGATAACAGCTTGTTTTAATTTTTTTTCAAGCCCACTACCGTAAAAAATGTTATCTCCTAAAATCAATGCACAGCAATCGTCGCCTATAAAATCTCTACCTAATAATAAAGCTTGCGCTAAACCATCAGGTGATGGTTGAACTGTATATTCAAGATTTAACCCAAATTTATGACCATCTTCTAATAATCGCTTAAAATTAATTTGATCCTCTGGTGTTGTAATAATTAAAATATCTCTAATACCAGCTTGCATTAAAACAGATAATGGATAATATATCATTGGTTTATCATATACAGGAATTATCTGTTTACTTGTTGCTTCTGTTATAGGGTACAATCTAGTACCTGATCCACCAGCCAATACAATACCTTTCATAATTACCTCCATCTTTAAGAACATTATACCATTTTGAGGGATAAAAAAGCAATCAATATTTTTATTATCTTCATAAATTAATATTTATTACTTAGATAATTTATACACTTATAATATTTTCTCTTACTTTTTACTCAAAATATTCATACAAATTTAGCTATATATTATAACATATTATTATATTAAGATTACATATCATTATTGTATTTATCTATTAGTTATTATTTAACTTAAATTTTCTTAACTTTTATCATTTATATTTCAACATTTATTTTCCATTTTATAAAAAAAAGAATTATTTTTTATAACTCTCTCATTTATTTCTCAATAAATATCTTTCTAGTAATAAAGTTATACACCATTACAATAGCAGTAGCACCTATTTTTGTTATCATATAGTAAATACCAATTATATCACCAATATACATAATAATTTCATTAATAATTAAACCAATAATACTAAGTACAACAAAAATAAATACTTCTCTACTAGTCTGTTTTTGCTTAACATCAAAGACCCAGTTAATACTTAAAATATAATTAAAAAGTAATGATATAGTAAAAGATAAAGCAGCTGATATTAAACTTGGAATACCTATAAATTCAGTAAATATAAATAATAAAGCATAATCAATAAAAAAAGCAATCCCCCCTACTACACCAAATTTTAATATTTGATTAATTAATTTATTCATTATCTCTCCTAATTAAATTAAGATATAATTCATATAATTGGTGATGCTTCTTAGCTATTACTTGTAATATCAATCCCGTAATCCAAAATAACATAGCCATTACTAAACTAATACCAGCTACAATTAAACTTGGAAATTTAGGAACTAATCCAGTATTAAAATATTCAATAAATACTGGAATACCTAATCCTAATGATATAACTAAAAAGATAAAAGCAATAATACTAAAGAAAGCCATTGGTTTATACTCTTTAAATAATGTCGCAATCGTTTTTAATACTTTAATGCCATCACTATAAGTATTAAGTTTAGATACACTTCCCTCTGGTCTATCACGATAAGTTACTGGTATTTCAATTAATTTAAAATTTTTATCTACCGCATGAATAGTCATCTCTGTTTCTATCTCAAATCCTTTCGATAAAACAGGAAAACCTTTAACAAACTCATAACTAAAAGCTCTGTAACCAGTCATAATATCTTTAACATTATTTTTAAATAATATATTAATTGAAAGCCTAACTATTCTATTTCCAAAATTATGAAATAGACGTTTATTTTCGGTAAAATAGGTACTAGATAATCTATCCCCTATAACCATATCAGCTTTACCATTTAAAATTAATTCACACATTTCTCTAGCATTTTCAGCAGGATATGTATCATCGCCATCAATCATTAAATAACAATCAGCATCAATATCTCTAAACATTGATCTAATAACATTACCTTTACCTTGTTTATATTCGTATCTAACAATAGCTCCTGCCCTACTAGCAATCTCATCCGTATGATCACTAGAATTATTATCATATACATAAATATCAGCTTCAGGTAAAGCCTTTTTATAATCTTTAATTACTTTTTCAATTGTTTTAGCTTCATTATAGCATGGTATTAAAACTGCTATTGTTTTATTTCTTTTTTTCATAACTTACTCCTTATATTTATAAATATAGACATTTTCACTATTATAAACTAATTTAAAATTATCGCTATACTCTTCCATTATTTCTAATTTATGATTACATATAAAATAATCTACCTTTAATTTTTTAATATCATTATAGTTTAAATATAAAGTAAATGAATCCCCATTTGTTAATTCAAAATTAGTTTCATTTGTCGTTAAGCTAACTGTAATATGAGCATATCGATTATAAATATCTTCATATTTTTTCTTTTGATCAACTTTCTCCCATAATTCTAAATTAGGATATATATTAGTACTATTAATAACTTTTCCACCAATCATTAATACATAATTAGGTAAAATAAAACTATCTAATGCCATCCATCTAGCATCTTTATCAGTACTTATAATTTTTTGTATTGCAACTGAAGTATCTTTTTTATATATCATATCAGTTCCAATTGTAATAGGGTTAACAAAAAGTAAATTTGAAAAACCTATTATTAATAATAAGAGACACAACAATATACCATTTAACCGTTTTTGTGATGTTAAATAAAAATATATTAATAATGAAACTGTACATTTGTAAATGATGTGAAACAAAAATTATATAAAAATTAATTCAAGATAATTGGGTTAATTTTTTTGTAAAT
>CANQEN010000059.1 GCA_947595045.1 uncultured Bacilli bacterium
ACCCAGTTGAATATCGAACTCAACTAGGTTTTAAATAATTACTTTTTTTGTGTCTACTTTTTATTGACAACTTCAGTTTTCTAATCTGTTTTTTTTTTATTAATTATAGTATAATTTAGATAGGTGATACAATGAAGAAAATAACTATTTTAGCTCTACATTTAGGTGCTGGAGGTATAGAAAGAGCTATTTGTATGTTAGCTAATGGTTTATATAAATATTATAATATTGAAATAGTATCTACTTATAAGTTGGATGAAAAACCTTTTTTTAAATTAAATCATAAAGTTAAAGTTAAATACTTAATGGAAGATATAAAACCTAATAGGGAAGAGTTAAAGTTAGCATTACATAGTAAAAATATAATATCTATAACTAAAGAAGTAATAAAAAGTATTAAGGTTTTACGTAAAAAAAAGATTTTAATGGTTAATTATATTAAGAATTGTGATAGTGATATTATAATATCAACTCGTGATATTCATAATAAATGGTTAGGTAAATATGGAAAAGATGGTATTATAAAAATTGGTTGGGAGCATAATCATCATAATAATAATTCTAAATATATAAAAAAAATAATTAATAGTGTTAAGAAACTAAATTATTTTGTATTAGTATCTAATGAGTTATATGATTTTTATAAGGATAAAGTAAAACCTAAGTGTGTATATATACCTAATGCAATTGATTATTTTCCAAAACAATTATCTAATTTACAAGAAAAAAATATTATATCAGTAGGGAGAATATCTAAGGAGAAAGGATATTTGGATTTAATTGATGTTTATAATTTAGTCTATCAAAAGTATCCATCTTGGCATTTGCATATTATTGGAGATGGGCCTGAAGCAAATTTATTAAAGAAAAAAATTGAAGATTTAGGATTAACTAATAATGTTATTTTACATGGATATCAAAGTCGTGACTATGTTAATAATTTATTAGCTAAATCTTCAATTTATGTTATGACTTCATATACTGAATCATTTGGAATTGTATTATTAGAGGCTTTTGCTTTCGGAATCCCATGTGTTGCTTTTGATAGTGCTCAGGGCGCTAATGAGATTATCACAAATAATTGGAATGGTTATTTAGTGCAAAATAGGGATTTTATATTAATGTCTAAACGAATTATGGAATTGATAAAAAGTTTAGAACGAAGAACTGTAATGGGAGATTATGGTTATAAACTTGCACAAAAATATCGATTATCATCAATAATAAATTTATGGTTAGAATTATTAAATAATTAATCTCCTTCTTTTTACCGTTTTAGATTTTCTAACTCTTTAATCAATAATTCATTTTCTTTTTTTAATTCTAAATTTTCTTTTCTTAAATATTTTATTAATTCAGATTTAGACATATTCTTAGTATTTTTATCTATTTTCTTTCTACCTGAATTAATTGTTCGTGTGTCCTCCACTGAATCATTGTTTTTTATTTTGCGTTTCATTCTTTCATGAAAAGAAGAAATGCGTTTCTCTCCTAAAATTTTAATATCAAACCCTAATTTTTTAAAAACTTCATCTTTAGAATCACCTTTTTCAATACATTTGATATATTCTTTTCTAAAATCATTGGTATAAGTAATTCCTTTATCTGTTACATTTTTAACATATTTATTTTTCTTTAAAATTTTTATTTCATTTTCTGTGAATAGTTTCTTTGACATTTTCTACACCTCTATCTATAAATATAATAACACAAAAAATATCTAAAAAGCTAATGATTTTTAGATATTTTTTAATTTTATTTAGTCTTACCACTCATTTTTGAACTTTCTAAAATATTCTGAATTAATTTATAATACTCTCTTTCCAAATTCACACGATCAGGATTATATATTATTACATCTTGACCATTCATAAGTTGAGGAATATCTGACCAACCGTTAACTTCTTGTAATTCTTTTAATGTATCATTAACATCACGAACATAGGGAATGGTCCCTTGCTCTCTATAGTACCAGATAGAGTCACCATTTTCAGCTTTGTAGTTTTCTATCCATTTTGGTAAATATTGTATTCTGCTCTCTAATATTTTTAATTTTTGATAATCTGGATTATTTTTGTCAATCATAATTGGCATTTCAATATTGTTTTTATTTATGTTTCTAGTTGATAACTTTTCTATATACTTTTTTTTACTCCCAAATTGAGTATCATATAGATCTTCATTATAATAAAGATTTACTAATTGTTCTATCGATTCACATTCATCTGTTGGTACAGACATTGTAACGATATCATATTGACTAGTATCTATTGGGGAATGTGTTTCATGTTTAACAATATTTAATATTGATAATAAAATAATAATACTAGCGATAGTGACTATAACTGGTTTCTTATTTCGATGTATTTTATATCTTTTTTTATTGTTATAGCCTTCTTTGAACTTTGGATTGATCCGTATCCTTACATAAGGTCTTGTATTTCCATAATCTGGCTTTTTTACCTGTCTTCTTGAATTTGGGTTTTGGTATTGGTATTGATTCCTTGGGTATTGATTCATATACATATTATTATCACCAATTTAATTATATACCATATTGAAAAATAATAAAACTTTTTTTCTTTCATTTACATTTATATATGTAAAGTTTGTTCAACTTTATAATAACCATATATAGTTGCAAACATAATATTTATGGTAAGAGCTATTACTAAACCATACATACCAATATTTAGACTAGTAAAGATAAATAAACCTACTGTACGAATAAGCATATTAATTAAAGATATTTTTAAATTTATTTTAGATTGATCCATGGCTTGAAGGGCACTCAATATAGGATGCTGGATATAGTGGAGAATAAAGATAGGGGCTAATATTTTGATATAGGTATAGCCTTGATTAGTATTATATAAATATTTTAGTATGATATCACCAAAACAAGTAAATATAACAGTAGAGCTAATGCCGATTAATAAAGAAATAATGATAGCTTGGCTTAATTTACTTTTAATGTAACGATAACGTTTTTTATGATAGTTTTGACTAATAATAGGGATTAAAGCTTGTGATATGGCATTAGTAAAGAAAGAGGGTAAAGTAATAATTGCAATGGCATAGCCATTGATAATACCATATTCTTCTAAAATAAATTGATTAGAGTAGCCTAATTTTAATAAAACGAATGTAATAATGATAGGTTCTAGAAAATAAGTTATTGAGCCTATTAACCTTGATATAGTGGTTGGAATAGCTATTTTAAAAATAGCTTTTAAATGTTTTTTATTGGGCTTTAAATCATTGAATGTTATTTTAAATTTAGGAAAATAAATTAAGAAAATAATGATGGATGATAGTTCACTTAATATATTAATTAATATGATAAATGATATTGTTGATTCCATACTAGATAGAAAGAAACCAATAAAGAGAATAATGCAGATTAATTTGATTAAATCTTCTAAAACATTACTAATAACATGGGGGTACATGCGTTCATTAGAAAAGTAATAGCTACGAAATATATTTGAAATACTAATAAACGGTAGTGTAAAGCCAATACATAAAATAGGGTAATATAAGCGAGGTTCATTTAATAAATTATTTGATAGTATATTGGCTGTACAAAATAGAAAGATTAAAATTAATATATCTAGAGTTAAACCAATAAATAATGAATATGCCATTAAATTTTTAGTATTGTATTTTCGAGATGCAATTAATACATTTAGAGCTGTAGGTAGACCTAGTCCACTAATAGAAATAAGTAATAAATAGGTTGGCATAATAAGTGAATATAGACCAACACCTTCTAGTCCAATTTGACGTGTTAGTACGATTTTGACTAACATTCCTAATAATTTAGTTAAAAAACCACCAACTATTAAAATAATAGTAGATTTAATAAATTTACTTTTTTTCATTTTTCTCCTTTAAAAAATATATTATTTGATATATAATAATATATGTAAAAAAAATTATGAATATTTATATGGAGGCAATGTGGATATTGAATTTACTAATTTAAAGGAATTATATGACAGATTAAAACCAGCTTTAGATGCTAAAGTAGCTGAATTAAAGCGTAATAATATGGGATATATTAAAAGAGCTGATATTTGGAATTATCTAAAAATAAACAAATGGGTTAATGCTAGTAATTTATTATTGTATGAAATGGTTGACGATATTATTCATACTGATAATACTTTAATTGATCTTTATGTTAAAGGAGAAATTAAGAAACAAGATAAAACGCCAATATTAGAAGATAGATAGGATGATGTTATGAAAAAGAATGCAGAAGTTAAAAGTGATGTTAGAAAAAGTGATTTAAAAAGATTAAATAAAAATAATAAAATAAAACAAACAAAAATGAAATCATTAGTTAAAAGTGTTTTTATTTCCCTTATTATATTAGTATTATCATGCTTAAGTTTAATTCCATTGATTAGTAATATGAAATATGGACTTGACTTACAAGGTGGCTTTGAAATTTTATATCAAGTAGATAGTATTGATGGAGAAGAAGTAACTACTGATATGGTTAATAATACTTATCAAGTTATTTTGAAGCGTATTGATATATTAGGTGTTAATGAACCTGAAATATCGATAGAAGGTAATAATATTCGGGTTCAACTTGCTGGAGTAACTGATGAGGAAGATGCCAAGGCAACTTTAAGTCAAATGGCTAATTTGACATTTAGAAATAGTCATGATGATTTAGTTATGTCATCAGATGTATTGAAAAGTGGTAGTGTTAAAGTGGTAGCAGATCCTAATAGTTTAGGTAATTATTATTTAACATTAGATATCGCTGATGTTAATTTATTTCATAAAAAAACAGAAGAAATTAGAAAAGCTAATGATGTTATGGTCATTTGGTTAGATTATGAAGATGGTGTTAATTCATTTGATCGTGAACGTGAGTCATGTGGTACTAGTGGTACATCAAGATGTATTTCTTATGCTAGTATTGCATCAGAACTTACTACTGATCAAGTAACTTTGAGTGGTAAATTTACACAAGAAGAAGCCCAAAAATTAGCTGAATTAATTAACTCTGGTAGTTTGCCTACTAAGTTAGTTGAATTATCATCAAGGACTGTAGATGCTTCTTTTGGTAAAGATGCTTTAGAGAAAACTTATATAGCTGGTCTTGTTGGAATAGCATTAATAATTGTATTTATGATACTAATTTATAATTTCTGTGGTTTAATCTCAGGTATAGGTCTTACTCTTTATACAGCTGTAGTATTCTGCCTATTTAATATGGTAGGAGGTAGACTTACATTACCAGGTATAGCAGCTGTTGTTATTGGTATAGGCATGGCTGTTGATTCAGCAGTAATCAGTTTTTCAAGAATAAAAGAGGAATTAAGAAATAAGAAAAGTTTACAAGAAGCTTATCGTAATGGTAATAAAGAATCATTTGCTTCTATTATTGATGCAAATATTACCACACTAATAGCAGCTGTTATTCTATTTATATTTGGTCAAAGTAGTGTTAAAGGATTTGCTACTATGTTAATTATAAGTATAATCGCTACTATGTTTGTAATGGTATTTATTATTCGTTATTTATTAGGCTTATTTGTTAATAGTGGTATTTTTGATAAACATTTAACTATGTTTATAGGTATACGTAAACTAAATAAAAAACCAGCTAATGGTAAATTTAGTTTTGTTAATAAAAGAAAATTGACTTTATTTGTAATACCAATTTTATTAATTATAATTGGTTCAAGTTCTATTGCTACTCAAGGTTTCAATTTTAGTATTGATTTTAAAGGTGGTACTAATATTACTTTAAATGCTAAAGAAAAATTAACACCAAGTACAGTTAAAGCTGAAATTGAAAAATTAGGATATGAAGTGGATAGTGTTGAATCAATTAGTGACGAAACGGTGTATGTAACTATTGCTGATGTCTTTACAACTAAAGACAATAAAGTAGTAGAGGATTATTTCAATAAAAAGTATAAAGATTCAAATATTAATATTGGAGCTGTATCTAATGAAGTAAAGAAAGCTCTTACAATGAACGCTATTAAAGCTTTAATCTTAGCTTGTATTGGTATTATTATATATGTATCTATTAGATTCCAATTTAGTTATGCTATAGCTTCTATTATAGCTTTAATTCATGATGTATCATTTGTTTTAATAGCCTTTAGTCTATTACAATTTGAAATATCTGGTATCTTTATAGCTGCTATTTTATCTATTATTGGATACTCTATAAATGATACAATTGTAGCTTTTGATCGAATTAGGGAAAATAAAGAAAAATTGTATAAAGGGCAACTAAAGAAATTAGAAGATTTAGAAAATTTAGTTGATGTGAGTCTAAGAGAGACAGTTGGTAGAAGTCTTGTAACTTCTATTACAACTATAATTCCAGTAATTACATTATTGTTATTAGGTTCTCATGAAATATCTGCATTTAATTATGCGTTATTGATTGGATTAATTGCTGGTACTTATTCATCATTATTCATTGCTGCTCAAATATGGTTAGTTATTGAGAAACGTAATGTTGGTAAAAAAGATAATAAAAAGTGGTATGATGATGATGAAAAAGAAGTTGAAGAATTGAAAGTAAAAGGTATTAATTGTTAGTCTATAATAAAGTAAGTATAATTTACAAAAAGAATACTTGCTTTTTTTTTTTTTTTTTTTG
>CANQEN010000060.1 GCA_947595045.1 uncultured Bacilli bacterium
TATCCAAGAATATACATATCATCAGCCTTACCTGTTCCTCCTGTTATTTTTACACTAGATTTTAAATGTACAACTGGGCGAACTCCATAATGGACATATCCCGAAAAACCATTATTTAGCATGCCATATTCAGTGAGAATGTTCAGACTACTTTCAGTGTTTGGAGTTGATGTTATTAACCATTCTGTTGAATTATTATATAACCAATCACTATCCTTACAAATAGTTTGATAACCATTTAAAATAGTATCACTCGAACAACTTGCATTAGCTGCATATCCATAATCACTTGAATACATTAAGCCTACATGCCCTATCCATGTCTGTTGTCTTGTTACTGTATCACCTTTTAAAGGCTCTTGTCGTCCTAAATTTTCTCCACTTCTCTCGTAATCATACATTTGTTTCGTTGTTATATTTGCATTATACCCCCCCAAGTACCATGTTGTTTTCTGTATCATGTCCTGAGCTTTTTTACTTAATCCTTTTGGCTTACCATTACTTCCTGTAAAATCACAGGCTGTTGTTGCATTATTATAACTATAATAACAATTCCCACTCACGCTATTCCAATATAGACTTCCTCCAATTTCAGTCTCGTATCCTGGATTCAATAATTTCATTAAATCTGCCTGACTCCATTCATTTATTCCCAAACCACCATTTATACTTGTATCTGAGCTGTCCCATGAATAATTTCCTATTGATTCATTCCTAATTAATTTAATTTTACCATCTACTATTCCTATAATCCTCCATGTCTCATCATTAAATTTAACATAATTATTAGGATTTTTACCTCTATACCTTATATTTCCATAGTCATCTGTAAATATTTCTCCCTCTCCTGATGTTGTATTACCTGTCGCTAATAAATCTTCAATTGTATCTTCTAGTCTTACTGCTATTTCTCCTATTGAATATTTGTTACTACTATCTCCCACTTGTGCATCTTTTATGGCTACTTCTCCTGTTTCCATATCTACAGATATTTCATCTGCTTTTACTCTTGTTCCTCCATATGATACTTGCATTATTGTTTCTTTTGGTTTCTTTTTATCCCAACAATATGTTTCTTCTTCATTTAATTGTGATACATTACCCTTTTCTGTGTCACTCATCTTTGAACCTAATTTACATTTTATTTGGCCTCTTGCATAATCATCATCTAGCATTATCTCCCCTACTGCTATTTCTATCGCATGTTTTAAACCATCCACACTTCGTTGTTCTGCTTTTACTTGTGATTCACTGATAACATTTACTATTCTAGGGGTTACTATTAATGCCACTATTCCCAATATTGCTATTACTGCTAATAATTCTACTAACGTAAAACCATTATTTTTTTTATCATATATCATATAGTTTATACCTCCTACTTGTATCATGCTCATTCTATCATAAATATTTACTTTATATCACTCATTATTATTGCAATTATTGATATAAATGTTGCAATAATAGTGCAATTAATGAGTAACTTATATTTGTTTACTTAACTTTTTCTTATCATAAAAAAATTTATTAATTTAAGAAAAAAAATAGTAAGTATTTGACACTTACTAAACACTTTATAAATATTTTTTTAGCTTTTCAACTACCTCTTCTTGCATATCTACATAAGTTTGTACTAAATCATGTACTTGTTGATCAGTATTCTTATGATTTAATAATTTTCTACCTTCAATTATCCCCATATTAGTTCCTTGTAATAGTAATTCAGCTATTTTAGAATCACTATGATCAGTCATTGTTTTCATTTCTATTCCATACCAAGTCATAGCTTTATTCATAGCATTAGTCTCATGTGGTTCTTTTTCACTATATTCTGGATATAACTTGTGTATTTGTTCTGATATTGATTTATAATCATTATATTGTTTATCTAGTAATTGTGATAATGATTCATCTTCTACTTTATCTAATACAAAATGAATAGCATCCATTCCCATACAAGCACCTTTATTTAATTCATCTAATACATTTACTTCATTTTGATCTTTACTCATATTTTAGCCTCCCATATTATTATGAGTAAAGATTAAACTTTTATTCATGTAAAATAGCATTAGTTATTTCTTCAGTAGTATTATCATCGTAAGTAATTGTTATAACATTATTATCATGATCTAATTTTAATACTTTTTTATCATTCATTTTAGTAACAGAATCAATATTATTATAATTAATACTATATAAGTAATCATTACTATCTATAATATAAATAGTATTAAAATTATTATTAGTATCTATAGTTGCTAATAAATATTTCATCGTAAGTATTTCACTATTATAGGTAATATATTGATTGTTATTATCTAATCTCATATTATTATTTTTATATATATAAACAGCATGATTATCTTGATCTTTAAATATATCTTTATAATCATATAATTCATCATATGTTTTTCCAAGAGTTACACCTACTATTTGTTCAATACCATCAGAATTAGTTTCTTGTTTCTCATCTATTATCCTAGCTTGTTTATCATCTATATAAGCTAATAATATATCTTTACCACATACATCATTATTAACTCTAGCTTCTAATCCATATACTTGAGAATCTATATCTACTTGTATAAAGTCTAATTTATAATTATTAATATCTTTACTAGTATTATAATATAATTGTCCATTAGCAGTTAAAACAGCTAACATAATATTATTTTGACAATCTTTTCCACCTTCTAAGTATATAACATCACTTTTAATAGTATTATCACTAATTTTAATATTATTATTTCTATCTTCATATATTACCTGTCCATCTTCAATATAAATTAATTTATTATTATCTATTTCATATTGAACATTTCTATTCCCTAAATCGCCTATTTCTAGTGCTACTGTCTCTTTATTAGTTTTTTCTATATCTTCTTCTTTTATTTCATTACAACCTACTAATATTATACTAACTATAAATAATATTATTATTTTTTTCATATATCCTCCTTATATTATTATCCTAACATTTATATAATACAAAAATGCACGAAAAAAGAAGACTTATTCATCTTCTTTCTGTTCAATTACTTCTCTATTTTTATATGTTCCACAATTTAAACATACTCTATGTGGCCTAACCTGTGCTCCACATTTTGGACATGTAGTAGTTCCATTCGCACTAATTTTATAGTGAGTTCTTCTTTTTCTACCCCTAGTATTACTTACTTTTCTAAATGGTACTGCCATATTTTCACCTCACGATCTTATAATAAATCCTTTAACTTAGATAATTCCACATTTTCTTCTTTTTCTTCTCCTGTTATAAGCCTCCAACCATCACCACTAGTAATAGCATCTGTGACATCATCACTTACAACTCGCATAGGAATTTCCACTAATATATTTTCCCATATTATGGGTAAAATATCAAGAGTATTTTGATATTTTTGGGTATTTTCTGATAAAAATTCTTCTATATTTCCTTCTATATATGTTGAAAAAGGGTACTCAACTGGTTTTAGCGTTATAGCACATGGTATAATCATAATACCATTGATATCTAATTCTATATATAATTCCCCCATAGCATCTTTTGTAATACTACCTTCAATAGATACATTATTTAATGTTTCTATATCAGTACCAACTAATTGTTCTTTAGTAAACGAATAGTGTTCATTAATAACTATCTCTTTATCAATACCCTGTTGTAATTTAGTTAAATCAATATTCATATTATCACCAACGTTAACATTATAACGATTAATAAAGAAAAAAGCAATAGCTATCCCCTACAAATAAATTTTCATAATTATAATAATCTCAACTTTTTTAATTGATTATGATATAATAAATACAAGTAAAAATAATAGAGAGGAGAAAAATAGGTTCCTATGAAAGTAACCTATTATCATGTCATATGAATATTGTTGGTGTTATTGGTGAATATAATCCATTCCATAATGGTCATTTATATCATATAAATAAAATAAAAGAAATGTATCCAGATTGTTTAATTATTTTAGTTATGTCTGGTAGTGTTACCGAGCGTGGCGATATTAGTATTTTAACTAAATGGGAAAAGACAGAAATTGTTCTTAATTATGGTATAGATTTAGTTATTGAATTACCATTTAGTCATGCTAGTCAATCTGCTGATCTCTTCTGTGAGGGAAGTATTAAATTATTAAAAGAATTAAAAGTAGATACTTTAGTCTTTGGTTCGGAATGTAATAACACTCAAACACTTACTAAATTAGCTAATATACAATTATATAATGAAGAATATAAATCATTGGTTAAAGATTATATATCAAATGGTTATAATTATCCTACAGCTTTATCTAAAGCATTATTTAAAATAAGCAATATAAAAATAGATACTCCTAATGATATTTTAGGTATTAGTTATATAAGAGAAATATTAAAACAGAAGGCTCATATTAATCCTGTTAGTATTAAAAGAACTAATCAATACCATTCCCATCAATTAGATTCAGAAATTAGTAGTGCTACCAGCATAAGAGAAGCCATTCAAAAGAAAATACCGATAAGTAATTATGTGCCTGAATATAGTTATGCTTTTTTACAAAAAAAAGTATACTTTATTGATGACTATTTTCCTTTTTTAAAATATAAGATATTATCTAGTATTAATCAATTAGATAAATATCAAACAGTAGATATCTCTATTATACCAAGAATAAAAAAAGAAATTATTGATGCTAATAGTTTAGATGAATTAATCAATAAAGTTAAAAGTAAGAATGATACTTATAGTAAATTGAAGCGTATGTTTACGCATATATTAGTTGATTTTACTAAAGAGGACGCTAAAAAATATAAAAAAATTAAATATATTAGATTATTAGGTTTTAATAATAAAGGCAGAGCTTATTTAAATAAGATAAAGAAAGAGATCTCTCTTCCTATTTTAACTAATTATTCCAATGATAAAGATCGTCTATTATCATTAGAATTTAAAGTAACATCTATTTTAAGTATTCTCCAGGGAAGACAATTAATTGAACAAGAATATAAACAAAAGCCTATAATAAGAAATTAACTACATTAATAAATTTACACACTAGTCTTGACAAGACTATAATGAAAATAAAAATGTAAAAAACAGTGAAATCGTTAGTTACTGGTCTAACTTTTTCACTGTCTTTTTCTTATTTTATAACTACTTTATTAAAACTGTCCATCAATCAGCAAGTTGATATGCAGATCCAGATTTTCCATCTCCACTTTTAACTTTTATACTGGATTTTAGATTTACAACTGGGTGAACCCCACCAGCATGGTACGCATCCCAGTCGACCACACGACCGCTATAACCAACATCCCACACAAGGTAAGCATTATCCGAACGAGACGACATCGTCCATTGAAAATAATCTTTTTTATATAACCAATCGTTAGTTCTACAATCACTATTATCTGTACTATTCCACTGTCCTACTGCTCCGTTACAATTTGTACTATTTGTTGCTTGAGTATAATCACTTGGATACAGCAATCCTACATACCCATTCCATATTGTTGTTCTTGTTATATTATCTTCTTTATATACTTCTGTCCCTCTCTCTGCGTCCATTAGTTTATATATATCTAACAATGTTACTTTGTCTACTATATTAGTATAGTCATATGCCCCCAAATACCATGTACTTTTCTCTATCATACTCTTGGCTTCTTCACTTAATCCTTTTTGATGTCCATTTTGTCCATCAAAATTACATTCTATTATACTTTTAGAATGACTATTATTAGTATTAGAACCATAACAATTACCTGACGCATTGTTCCAATATAAACTTCCTGATGTTTTAGCTTCTCCATTTGTTAATATTTCATTCTCATATCCTGGATTCAATAATTTCATCAAATATGCTTGACTCCATTCATTTATTCCATTACCACTATTTATACTAGAATCCGAGATATCCCATGATAAGTTACCTATTGACTTATCTCTTATCAATTTAACCTTTCCATCGATTATTCCAATTATTCTCCATGTCTCATCATTGAATGTTACATAGTTATTTGGATTAGCTCCCCTATATCTGATATTCCCATAATCATCTACAAAGATATTATCATCATTTCCAGCCTCTAACAATTCTTTTAGTATTGTCCCATATAGAGTATCACTATCAGCTGTTGTATATCTTTTACTACTACTTCCTACTTGAGCATTACCCACTTCTATATCTCCTGTTTCCATACTTACTTGAATTGTACTTGCTACTACTCTATTCCCACTATATGTTACTTGTTTACTTGGTACTGTCTTTCCTTCATCTGTACTTTTATTTTGTAATTCCCAACAGTATGTTTCTTTACCATCTTTATTTCCTTTAGTTAATGTTAATTCTGCAGATGACATATACTTTTCATTCTTACAGATGATATCTCCTCCACTATAATTATCATCTAACATGATTAATCCTACTGTGGTCTCTATAGCATGTTCTAATCCCTCTACACTTCTTTGATTTGACTTATCTCTTGATTCACTTATTATGTTTAATATTATTGGGGT
>CANQEN010000061.1 GCA_947595045.1 uncultured Bacilli bacterium
TTTCGTTAACTCAATTATACGACTTGAATTACTTTTTTTACATAGAAATGTTTCACATCAATTGTAACACTACAATTTCTAAACGTTTAAAAATAATACTATATTTACAATAAAAAGAGTTTATGATACAATAAAATTAATTAGGAGGGTTTATGGAAATGAAAGTAGTACAATTAGAAAATTTAAAAGCTGAACAAATATGGCTATATTATATGGCGCGCGTTATAATATATCAAGATGTTAAAAAGACAAGATGGGTTGATGAAAAGTTACATCCAATTAAGTTATATCGTGATTATAATGTATCACAAGTAATAACTGCTAAGGAAAGATCAAAGCCACCATATAAACGTAAAAGGATTCATAAATCTAAAGTTAAAATTCCAAAATTTAAGTAGATTAGAGCTACTTTTTTTTATTTGTTATTTGTGGTATACTTTAATTGGAATAGAGGGGTATAAATGATTGATGAAAAAATGAAACGTATTAAAGTAATAATAACTTTAATTTCAGTAAGTATTATAATACTAATACCTGTGTTATTTTCTTTTGCGTATAATAATGCTGAAAAGAGTATTCAGTTAGAGTATTGGTCAAATGTTATTTTTCTAATAATATTAATCTTAATTATATATGGTATATATTTAGAATATCGTAAGGAGAAGTTAGAACAGACTAAATTAGAAGAAGATAATATGAAAGCTCATAAGAGAAAAATATTACGACATTATAATAAAGTTGAGTCAGTCAGTTGGACAATTAAACGGTTAGTTAAAATTATTTTATTAGCAACTGTCTTAATTATTGTTTCTGTTTTTGCTAAAATGTTTAATTATACTGGTTTTCCTATTCCTTATTTAAAATATTATATGATAGCTTTAATATTATTAACATTAGTGATGTTTGCGTTTTATATTTTTAATCAGATTTATCAAGCTATTAATCAAAAGCAATTATATAAATATTTTAATAAACAAATTATGCTTAATTACCCTAAAGCAAAAGATAATAAAATTAATATTATTAGAAAAAGTGGTTTATATCCTAAAAGATTATATGATAATGAAAAAACTATTTCTCATTATCAATATAAGTTGGAAGATGGTATATATATAACAGATGCTTTAATTATTAGTGAAAAAAGTGATAAACATAATATTATTGTTGATTCAAAATACCATGAGCATAGTATTTTATATTGTTATGAATTGCCTATGCCGATTGTCTTTCAATTTAAAATTCTATCTAATGAAATTGATCATATTTATAATAATATTGGTATTGAGAGAAATAAATATGTTATTGAGGGTGTTAATCAATTACCAGAGAATTTTTTAACATTATTAGATAAATTATATAGAATGAATATTTTAGATATTAATATAACTTATACTAGAATATATATTAAAAAATATATTAAAATAGATGGATTAACTAATAAGGATATGAAATATTATATTAATTGTATTGAAAAATATCGACAAGATGTTGTTAGTAATGTACTTAAATTAAAAGTAAAAAAATAATTTATAATTGGTGACGATGATGTATAAAATTAATAAAGGTAAATGGTTAATAATTGTTAGTGTAATTATGGTTTGTGTATTATTTGTGCTATTATTTTGTTTATTTTACCCTCATCTTCAAATAAAAAATTTTAAAGAAGAAGAACAGATTGAAGTTTTTAGTAATGATTATCAACAGAAAATAGATATATGTTATGGTAATCTAATAAAATGTGAGAAAATAAAATATGAAGTAGAGAGTAATTTTAATAATCAAAAAGTAGGAGACTATAAAGTTAAGTATAAGTTTAATTATCATAATAAAAAGAAAGTTATTACTAAGAAAGTAAGAGTAGTAGATACTCAAAAACCAATTTTAAAAATCCCTGATCAGGATTTTATAGCTTGTCCTAATGGTAATTTGATAGAAGGTAATTATCAAGCTATAGATAATTATAATGGAGATATAACCGATAGAATAGAGTATCATATTAAAAATAATAAAATTAAGTTTTCTGTTAAAGATTCATCACAGAATACAGTATCAAAAACATTTGATGTTAAAGTAGAAGATATAGATGCACCTAATATTATTTTACATGGAGATACAACTGTTTATTTACCATTAGGAAGTACGTATAATGAATTAGGATATGAAGCTAATGATATATGCGATGGAGATTTAACTGAGCAAGTTGATGTTAATAATAGTGTTAATGTTAATCAAGTTGGTTCTTATGATATTACGTATCATGTTAGTGATAGTTCTAAAAATGAGATTTCGGTTACTAGAAAGGTAATAGTATATAATAATGTTAATAATATTGTAGTACCTAATGGAAAAACTATTTATTTAACTTTTGATGATGGACCAGGACCTTATACGGCTCAATTATTAGATATTTTAAATAAATATAATGTAAAAGCTACATTCTTTATTATTGGAACTAATAGTAATTATGATTATATAATACCTCGTATTTATAATGAAGGTCATACTTTAGCTATGCATAGTTATACTCATAATTATGGATTAATATATAGTAGTAAAGAAGCATATTTTGACGATTTAAATAAACTAAAAAATAAGATTATTTCACTTACAGGATATACACCTAATATTATTCGTTTTCCAGGTGGAAGTTCTAATACGATTAGTAAGCGTTATTCGCTTGGGATTATGAGTCTTTTAACTAAAGAAGTAGAATATCAAGGATATCGTTATTTTGATTGGAATATCGCTAGTGGTGATGCTGGTGAAACTACTGATACTAATCAAGTTATAAGAAATGTCACTAGTGCTTTAGGTAATAAAAATACATATGTGGTACTTCAACATGATATTAAACAGTTTAGTGTGAATGCCGTTGAAGCTATTATTCAATATGGATTAGCACATGGCTATCATTTTGCACCAATTACTAGTTCAACTCCAGCAGTTCATCATGGAGTTAATAATTAGTAAATGTAACTTACAATTGCTTTATATTATAATGCAAACAATAATGATTATGATATACTATATAAGTTGTCATCTAATGTTAAATAAATATTTAAAAATTTATGATAGGTGAGTTTAATATAAATATTATTAATATTAAACTATAAGTACAAAGCATTATCTAAATACACTAATAAATATAGAATATAGTAATATTATTAATCAATACTAACAATTAGAAACTCAAATAATAGATGAGATAAAGCTAAAAAGTAATTTACCTCATTTATGCAATATTTTAGCTGTTTTTGTTAATAACTATAATTATATAAATAATGAAAAATGTTAAAAAAATTGATTAAATAAAGTCAAATATTAAGTGATGTTGTCGAAAGCATTGCTTTTTTTGTATATGTATGGTATTCTTAAATTCCTAGCCAAAATTTTATAAATTAAGTAGTAGAATTATCATATTGATAAATTTTTTATTTTTAAGAGAGGATGATTTTAGATGACACTTATTGAAAAAAGAAATAAAATGATGAAACAAATAGATATAGAACAAGGGATATTAAATGCAATAGCAGATAGTATATCTAATGGTCAATTATTAAATTTAAGTCAAGTAAAAGAGATATTGCCTAAAAAGCAACATTTATATGAATTAAAACAACAATTAAAAGAATATAACTATTTAATTTTTAAATATTATACTTTTAATTTAGATCAAATTACTTATTTAATACAATTTATGATAAAACAGTTAGAAAATAAAATATATAATGGACATTGGATTAAATATATAGATGATGAACAAAGTATTAATTGGATATATATGTTAATTAATGAAGAAGATAAAATACCTAATTTAATTCAAGGTAATAATAATTTTTTAGATATATATCAAAATATGGATATTATAATACTAATAGTAAGTCAAATAAATCAAGTTGAGGAAATATCATTAGTACCAAGTAATGATACGTCAATATTATTTAAAAAATTATTAGATAGTCATTTTAATTATATAAATGCCATTATTGATGCATTGATTAATTATCGAATTGATAATGAATTAATAAATATTAATAAAAATGATATATCAAAATTTTTAAAACAAATAGATATAGAAGTATTTAATAGTCATAAACTTATAAAAAAATAATAAAAACAGCATAGATATTTTACTATACTGTTATTCATGCTTTATTAAAAGATATGCATACTATCTATAATAAGGACCATAATATTGATAAGGTGGATAGTAATAATTTGGTCTATTATTATAACCACCCCAGAAAAATGGGGCTACTACTCCACCTGTTAATCCTCCAAGTAGAAAAGGTCCTAAAAAACCACCTATATATCTATCATCTTGAGGATTATTATAATTCATAATCATATTTTTATTTGAAGCTACACGATAAGGATAATTATAATTTTGATACATTTTACCTACTCCTTTCATAAATATGGTATGAATTTATTAAAGAAAGGTGAGCTTATGGAAGAGAAAATTAAAATATTAAGTAAAACGATTGTTGATTATTCAATTAATGTTCAGCCTAGAGAAAGAGTATTAATTTGTTACCAAAGTGATGAGTGCAAACTATTAATTAAACAATTAATTAATGATATTAGCTTAGTAGGAGGTTTTCCTTTTATTAAAAGAATTGACAATGAATTAGATACTTTATTAACTATTAATACAACTGAGGATAAAATACCATTATTAAAAGAGCAAAAAAGGCAGGAAGTAGAAAATTATGATAGCTTTATTCAAATAAGGTATACTTTGAATGAATATGAAAATAACAATATTGACAACAATATTCAAAAAATGATTAAAGCAGCACTAAGACCATATGATAAAATTAGAATTAATGAACGTAAATGGGTATTACTTAATTATCCATCTTTGATAGATGCCTATAAAGCTGCTATGCCAACTGATCAATTTAAGCAATTTGCTTTTGATGTTATGACTATTGATTATAAATCTATGTATGAAAAAATGAAACCATTAAAAGAATTAATGGAAAAAACCGATAAAGTTAGATTAGTAGCTCCTGATACTGATATAACGTTTTCTATTAAAAATATGCCAGCTATTCCATGCTGTGGTACTAGTAATATTCCCGATGGAGAAATATATACTGCACCAATTCGTGATAGTGTCAATGGAACAATAGCTTATAATGTTCCAAGCCCTTATAACGGTAATATATTTCATAATGTTAAATTTACTTTTAAAGAGGGACAAATAGTAGCATTTGATAGTGATGACAATCAAAAATTACGAGATATATTAGATACTGATGAAGGTTCTAGATATATAGGAGAATTTGCTATTGGACTAAATCCTAAAGTAAAAAAACCAATGGGAGATATTCTATATGATGAAAAAATAATTGGTAGTATCCATTTTACCCCAGGATGTTGTTATGATGATGCTAGTAATGGTAATTATTCAGCGATTCATTGGGATTTAGTT
The DNA here is from genome assembly GCA_947595045.1 of uncultured Bacilli bacterium. Lineage (GTDB taxonomy): Bacteria > Bacillota_I > Bacilli_A > RF39 > UBA660 > CANQEN01. The sequence continues at coordinate 5,441 of CANQEN010000061.1, forward strand.
TTAATTCAAACTGAAGAATATGGTGGTGGAGAAATTTATTTTGATGATGTGCTAATAAGAAAAAATGGGAAATTTGTCATAGAATCATTAAAAACGTTAAATTATGAGTAAAATAATAGTATCTTTTTCATATATTTAATTAGGTGAGTTATGAAAAAGATATTTCAAATTATTGGGATAGCCAGTTTTGCCTTTTTTGGATTTTATATTACAGAACAAACAGCTATAGTAGTTAAAGAGCAGGATGCTATAATGTATCAAATAAAAAAAGATGAAAATAAATATAACACAGAGAGTATTAATGCTACTATTGAAGATAAAACCATAGTACCAGGCATATATGGTAAGCAAGTCAATATAAATAAAAGCTATAAAAAGATGAAATCAATGGGATTATATGATGATAGTTTATATGTTTATAATGATATAAAACCAGAAATATCGGTAAATGATTATATAGATCATTATATAACTAATGGTAATCCTAAAAAACAAATGGTTAGTTTGTTATTTATTGTGAATCAAGAAAAAATATCTGATATAATAAATGTTATTGGTGATACTAAAGTTAATTTTGTTGTTAATCGTTACTGGCTAGAAGATAATACAACTTTATCTAAAGAATTAATTAAATTAGGGCATAATTTATTATTATCTACATCAATTATTAATAAAGATTTAATAAATAATTTAGATCAACAGGTATATTGTTATAATCCAAAACAAGATAATAATTTTTTAGATAGTTGTGTTAAAAATGATTGGTTAACTATTAGTCCCAATATAGAAATCAGTAATAACCCACTATTAGAGGTTAAAAATAAGATTTTATCTGGTTCAATAATTGTTTTTAATATTAATAAGCAAGTAATTAAAGAATTACCAAATATAATAGAATATATTAATTCAAAGGGATTTACTATTACTAATATAAATGAACATTTATCAGAGTATGTAAATAATTAAAGCAAGTATAATTTAGAAAAAAAATACTTGTTTTTTTTTTTTTTTTTTTT
>CANQEN010000062.1 GCA_947595045.1 uncultured Bacilli bacterium
AATGCTACTAAAGAAAGAGCTTTAAATTATGCTACTCAAATAAAAAAGCAAATTGGTTCAACGGCTAAACCATTATATGATTACGGTCCTGCTATTGAATACTTAAATTGGAGTACTTATAATATTGTATCTGATGAGCCTATATCATATAGTGATGGAACTAGTATTAATAACTGGAATGGCTCTTATGAAGGATTTGAAACTGCACGTAAAGCTTTAGTTGGTTCTAGAAATATTCCAGCCCTAAAAGCTTTTCAAGCTAATGATCAAGCTAATATTATCAAATTTGTAACTAATTTAGGACTTAGCCCACAAATTAATAGTGACAATAAAATTAATGAAGCTCATGCCATTGGTGGTTATGAAGGTGAAAGCCCTCTTACCATGGCTGCTGCCTATTCAGCATTTGCTAATGGTGGTTATTATTCTAAACCATATACGTATACTAAAATAGTATATCGTAATAATGGTGAAGAAGTTGATAATGTATCTACTCGTAATAAAGTTATGAGTGAAGAAACAGCTTATATGATAAGTGATATGCTAGTAGATACTGGTCAGTATGCTTTAGGTCGATTCGCTAATATTAACAATATGCAATATGCAGCTAAAACAGGTACTACTAACTATCCTGCTGAAGCTTTAGCTTCTCATGGATTATCCAACACTAATGCTGTTAATGATTTATGGACTGTAGGATTTAACCCGGATTATGCTATTGGAGTATGGTATGGTTATGATAGAATATCTAGTGAATATTATAACCGTTTAAGTAGTGCTCAACACGAACGATTATTCCAAGCTGTTGGCAAAGGAATATTTACTAGTGGTAAAACATTCACTAAACCTGACTCAGTTGTAGAAGTAACATTAGAAAACGGTTGTCCTACTCCTTGTTTACCAAGTGAATATACACCAGATAGTTATAAAATTACTGAATTATTTAAATCAGGTACTGAACCAACTACTGTATCAACTAGATTTGCTAAATTAGCTGATATAACAAATTTGAAAGCAAGTGAGAAAAATGGAACGGTTACTTTAACTTGGACACCTATTGAAACACCTGATTCTTTGGATCAAAATTATTTAAAAAATTATTATCGCTCAGCATTCAGAAATGATGGTAGCTTAAATGGTTATGTATCTTCTGTTTTAGGCACTAATATGTCAGTATTAGGAAGTGTTGGTTATAATGTCTACTTAAATACTAATAATGGCTTAGAACTATTAGGTTTTACTACTAATCCAACTTTTACCGTTAACAATAAAAAAGGTAATCTAACCTTTGTTGTTAAATCAGCTTATTCAGTCTTTAAAGCTAATATGAGTGATGGTAAATCCGTGTCTATTATTGTCAATAAAATGGGTAGTAGTACTAACAATAATAGCGATGATAATGACGATAATAATAATTATAATTCAGGAAGTTCTACTAATCAAAACAATAGTAATTCTTCAAATAGACGCTAAACGATATTTAAAAATAAATATCGTTTTTATATAATTATCTAGGTAAAATAAAAGGTGATTTATCATATAGAAAAATAAATTTATGTCAATCATAAATTATCAATCCCTATATTATTAGTTCAATTCATTAATTTAATTTGTGGCAAAACCTTAACTTTAAAAATCACCTCTTTACTTATCCTTCTTTTAACATATGTTTAGCTACTTCTATATTAGTTTGTTCTATTTCTTTTTCAATACCATCTTTTATTGCCTTTATCTCCCTAAATTGTGCTAATTCTTTTAGATATCATTCAATCATATACTACTAATTCATTCTAGCACATTCTAACATATACAGTACACCTATTCTTATTATCTTTATCATATTAGTTAATAGTTCTTTCATTTCTTCTTCAATTATAGAGTATATTGACATTGGTTTGATATGTTTACTTCAAAATCAAAATTGATTTGAATATATTTTGTTAATTCATTATAATATTAATTTACTTTTAAATCAGATTTATATTTTTACATAGATAATATAAATTCCTATTTATTATTTAACTATTTAATATCTCTTTTAGTATTTTTTTATTAGTTCTTTAGCTATATCGTCCTCAAATACTTTTTTTAACTCCTATTATATTATTAGTTAAAACTCCCTTATTTCCTTTTTAACTAAAAAAATAAATAGAACTATTATAAATTACTATTTATTTTTTTAATTTAATATAAGGGAATCCATTCCACAGTCTCTTATATAGATAATTTTTGGAAGAAAAAATAATTTTCTTTACTTTTTTAGTAATATATTCAGTATTATCCTTTCTAAATATTCTATTTTTATTTAACTCTTCCATAAAAGTTTTTCTAAGCCCAAACATAATAGGAAATGATATAATATTATCAATTATATACATTACTATTAATATTATTAATATAATACTCAATATATTACTAGGAATATTGTCAATAAATATATAAATTAAGGGATTGATATAGCATACAGCTAAAACACCTAATATGCCAAAACCACAAGAATTTCTTAAACAAATGCGACCATTGACATTAAACTTTCGACTACTATAATCCCACCATCTGGCATGGAATATTTTCTCAAATATAAAACTAGTTAAATATTCAACTAATGATCCAATTAAAAAAGCCATTCCAAATACAATTAAAATATCATTACTGTATTTAGTTAATACGATAGTCATTAATATACCACCATATCCATATATTGGGCATATAGGTCCAAGTAAAAAACCTCTATTAATAAATTTATGTGTATAAATAAGTTTAATTAATACTTCCATTATCCACCCGAATATGGCATATATAAAAAATAAACTGATATAAATCATATAAATACCTCTAAAATAATTATATCAAAAAAAGAGACTTATGTCTCTTAAAATAGTATTTTTGGTAATATATATATCATTACAAATGTTGCTACACTAACACTTGGTACAAAAATATAAGATAATTTATTACGATCAATCTTAGTAATATCAGCTAAACCTTGATATAAATAAATTAGGTAGAATACTAAAGCTACTAATAAAACAACTATCATAATTTTAATTGATATATATACTAAAAGAATACTTATAATGTTAGTAATAGTTGTAAATACAGAGACCACACCTACTAAGGCAAATGCTTGCTTAATATCTATTTTATCCTTTAATATAGCACCAGCTAATAAATAAATCATTAAAGCAACTACAACAAGCCATACTAACATAAATACCATACCATATAAGAATACTCTCATAAATGGAACTTCAAAACCCATTCCCGTTAATGATCCTACATCACCTAATCCCATTAAAGAGAATAACCCACTAGAACTTTCATTAATTAAACAATATCCAAATATACCAAATATAACAGAATTTAATACTATGGCTATAATTGCCAATATAAATTGATTACTTGTAGCATATCTTTTTATCGTATCTACTGGCTTAATAAAAATACCTTTAAGAATTTCAATATAAGTATTTATATATTTACTAATATCAAAACCTACATTATTATCTAATGTAACATCACCTACCTCAGTAACTACCGTTTTATTTATACAATCGCATGGTTTACCATCTTCTAATGGTTTTCCACATTTAGTACAAAATTTTGCCATTTAATTTCCTCCTTTAAAAACCATAAAAATAATCTATTAAATCATCTTCATCAAAATCTACTAAATAATATTCTTTCCCATTATATCCCATACCTACAGTCATATATCCAGAACTAGATTTATCTCTTGTTTCAATCTCATCATTAGCCTTTTTATAGTCAATAGTATAATCATATTCTACTTTAACTGCAACTTTAAAATATCCTTCCTTAGTTACGTCTAAATCATATAATGATATATCATTGAAAGTAATACTCTTTAATTTATCATTATTATCAGCTAATTTATCAACAAATGATGTATAAGCCTCTTCTATTGCTTTTAGGTCCACGCCATCCCTATCATAAGTTGATTTTACACTTTCAAAAGATTTACCAGCAATAGCATCTTGATACAATGTATTTATACTGTCTTTAGTAGCTGATAATAAAGAATCTTTCATTTTATCAGTTATATTATTCTCATCGAATGAAACAGTATAATTAGTATTATATTTAGATGGAGTAACTCTATTACTTATTTCAAGTCCACTAGGTAATACTACTTGCAATTCAGTTTCAGTAGTAAAAACTATAGGTAACACATATGTATCATAATTATTATTAGATTCATCCTTATCTAAATATTTTTTATCTACTTTAATACTATTATACACTAGTTTAGATCCCTTAGCTACTTTAATCGTATAATCTTTAACTATCATATTATCTTTTACATCACTAATAGCCCAATTATCGAAGAATAAATATTTTTTCCCTTTTTGCTTTACTAAATTAATCTCACTATCATGTTCACTTGATGAACCTGCTACAGTATACTTAAATTCAACGCTAGCACTCAACTTACCATCAGCATAATCGACATCAGTAATTTTATAATTCTCAATATTATTATCTGCTAATTCTTCTTTAACCAACGTTTTAAACATATCTTTAGTAGCAAAAGTATCATCACCATCAAGGTTTAAATATTTATATAATTTATTAGCATCTTTATCTACTAATGCTTGAATATAATCTTTAGCAATTCTTTTAGGACTAGCTAAAGTACTAGCTACTTTATAACTACTACCCAATAAGACTAATACAACTACTACTATTATAATTATTGCTTTACTTTTTTTAGACATCGGTTGTCTAACTTTTTTTACCACTGGTTTCACATCTCGATCTACCTTATCATCATGTTCTAATTTAGCACCACATTCACTACAAAACAAATCTTCTTCTTTATTTTTAGCGCCACATTCACTACAATACATATCCTAACTCCTTTCAGTTCTAATGTACAATTTTAATCTAATATTGTCAATACCTTTAGCTATTAACTTTTACTTTATTTACTTATATTTTACTTAATACCTAAAGAAAGAAACATACCTACTCCATTATATGTTTTTTTCTTTACATTATTAAACTATGAATGTAGTATCATCTATAAAATAATAATCTGTTTTATACTTTAACTGTCTTACTAACCTAAATAAAGCTTCATCTTTAGCCTTAGCCTCTATCATAATATCGACATCAATATTATACTTTTTCAATATTTCAATAAATGTTATAAAAGAATCAACATCAATATAATCATGGTGACTTCTAAAATCCTTCTTATTATTACTTTTAGGTGACGAAAAATGAATCTTAGGACGAATATTATTCCATGTCCCTAAAATATCTTTCAAATATTCATCTAAATCATTATTATGATTACAAACATAATGGTGATAATCTAAAACCATTGGTATATTTAATATTCTACATATATATAATACATCCTCTACCTGATAAACCTTATCATCATTTTCTAATACAATACATTCTTGAATATACTTAGGTAATTGCCTAAAATTATATATAAACCGTTCAATTGCTTTTTTCTTTCCAAATACACTACTTCCCACATGTAAAATAATAATAGGAATATCTATCTTAAAAGCCTTTAATATTCTATAATGATACTCTAAAATACGGTTAGTATTTTCCAATACTTCTTTATTAGTACTATTTAAAACTGTAAACTGATCAGGATGAGTATCCATTCTAATATCATATTTTTTTAATAAAACCCCTATTAATTCATATTTATTTATATATGGCGTTATATAATCAAAACTAACATCTTTATGTGTTACTAAAGGAATTAATTTAGACGTTAACCTATAAAAATGAATATTATTTTTAATATTATATCTTAATATTTGCTCTAAACTATCTAAATTACAATTAATTAAATAATCGAGCTTTTCTTCCTTTTGTTCCTCTTTTAAATAATTAGTATATGTAATAGTATGTGACGGTGTAATCATATCTAATGTCCTACTCATAGCTACATACCCTAATCTAACTTTCATATCATCACCATAATTATTATGGTTTATATCTTCTATTCTAACCCTTACCTAAGGACAGTTTTTGAAAATAGAATAAATTGATAAATACCATTATCAAAATAAAAAGCTATTCATTTTTGAATATCTTTGAACTGAACCCCAAAAGTTGGACAGTTAATTAACTTAAGGATTGTAACCTATATTGAATGGGTGACAGTCCTTT
>CANQEN010000063.1 GCA_947595045.1 uncultured Bacilli bacterium
TCATTTCTCTCGCATTTCCATTGTAATACTTTTTTTTACAAAAGTAAACACCATTTACTTATTTGTCAACAGCCTGAGACTACTTTTGAGTAGTCTCAATTATTTATGCTTTTATTTGTTTTATATTTCTTTTATTTATATCATTCATTATTTCCATACCGAAGTAATTAATCAAAATGGGATGAAGATCTAGAGATAAGTCTTTATATACAATCTTAAGTATTTTTTTTAAATCATTAACATTAGTTTTACTAATTATTTTTGTGCTAAATAAACGATAATATTGATCCCTATCCATAATTAAATTATGATTAAAATCAATAACTAAGTTCTTATTATCAATTTCTACCCATGAATGTTTAAAAAAATCATTTTCATTAACAGCTATTTTTCCACCTACAACATAAATAAAATTTTCTTTACTCTGAAAATTTAAAGCCATTTTTATAGCCATTTCATGACATTTATTATAACGATTATCTGACAGTAATTGTTGTTTAATAGCTTTATCATTAATATAATCAGATAATAGGTAAAAAAAGCAAATACCAAATTTTCTATCTTTTAAAAGATATTTACCACTTTGATTTGTTTTTTTTATATGTTTAAAATTTATAGTGGGATTTTGAGTAAATTTAGTTAATTCATTTAAAATAGTACCATATTTTGGATAACAATCTATATTTAAAAAGAATAAAGAATCATGATTTTTGCCAATAATAGCCATATTATTGTTGTTAAAGCCATTACTATCATATTCGTTAATGTTAGGAAAAAATATTTGATTAAATATTAATAATTCATATAAATGCTCATTTCCAATATAGTTCAAAATATGGTGAATTTGATATAATTCATTTTTATTTACTATACTAAATTCTTTATATTTAAATAAATTATAATAATCTTGTTTTAACATAATTAAATTGTAAAAATAATTAATTATGTATTCCTTATTTTTATATGAGAATGATATTAATATATCTAGTTTTTGTGCTAAAGAGGTACCTGTAACTATTTTTAAGTTATTTAAATCTAAAGAGGCAGCTAATTTTAGTGATCTAATAGTACTATAGAGATAATGATTTGAACTATTAACTTTATGATTTAATAGATACTTTTGATCAACTTTTTGAATTGGTTGATCGGATAATATAGAAAAAGGATATTGTTTACCATTATATGAAAAAAGATATTTGTTATCCTTCCATTTAATTGTTTTAGCGCATAAAGTATGAAAAATTACAATTTTATTTAATTTATTTAGAGTAGTAAAGATAAGTAATTTACTGATTTGATGTGGTATTATTTCATTAATACAACTATTATTAATCAATGTGTCAATATTATTAAAATTAGACATATTTATACCCCCATTTAATATTTAAATTATGAAAGATATACTAGCATGAAATAATAAAAAAATCAAATTATAATAAAATTTGTAAAAAAAAATAAGACAATGCAGAAAAAATATGATATAATTACAAATAGGTGAGGGTATGGAAATGTTAACTGAAGTAAAACAGAATTTAGATGAAAATTCAATAATGCCTGAAATAAAACAAAAATTATTGGAATTAATAACTGTTTTTGCCCAAAAATTTCCTAATATTTCACTAGATAAATTGAGTAAACGGTTATCAACAGTGAAAATTGTTATGACGGGTAAATATGAAAAGAAAAATATTATTGATTATGATGTTAAACAAAATAAAATAGGATTGAGTAGACAAGCTATATTAAAAGATGATACGGATATTGATCATATTTTAATGATGGCTATACTTGCTATGATATCATCATCATATGATTATTATGGCTTTAATGATAATGATCAGTTACATGCTTTTAATAAAGGATTAACTAATATGTTAGCTAGTTTTACAGTTGGTAATGAATCAGAAAATAGTCATAATGAGGAAGAATATTATGCTACTAATATGTTGGCTAATATAGTAGGAATAGATACTTTATTAAATGCTTATTTTACTAATAATAGTGAGATGTTATTAAATAGAATGAATTTAATTGATCCTAGGTTAACTAAAGATATCATAACTTCTCTTAATTATATATCTGCTCAAAAAGAAAGTGGCGTTGAAAAACCTAATTTTGAATTATATGATAATAATGTTATAGGTTCACTAGCTGAATTGTCATTAAAACAAGTTAGTAAAGGAGAAAATATAACTGATATTGAAACTTTTTGGTTATCAATTCCTCAAGACTTTGATTTAAATGATGGTCATGATAGTAAACGATTAAAAGAGATTAGTGCACACTATATCCAAGCAGCTAGGAATTTATCAACTAAAATTATGGAATTAGAATCTTCCCCAATAAAAGCTAGATAAATTAAAAGGACAAACAATAAATTAATTGTTTGTCCTTTAATTTAAACTGGATAATCCAGTTTTATTGCTCATATTAAATGAGCATTTAGTGAATTTAATCACTTATGACATAACTTATAAAATATTTTATTTATATTAGTTATGTCATTATTATTATAGTCCATGTTAAATAAATTATACATAAAATTTAAAATTTTTTGAGTTGTTTATCTTTAGCTTTTATGCTAAAATAAATTAAGTAATGGAGGTTATTATGACAAGAACAGATTTAGCTAATATTATTTTTCCTAATTTAGAACATGATATTGATTATTATAATGCTAAGTATCCTAAACGTAATCTAACCGATGAACAATATGTTACTCGTTTTGCACCATCACCGACTGGTTATATGCATATAGGTAATTTCTTTTCAGCATTAGTTGATTATATAATAGCACATAATACTAATGGTATTTTTTATTTACGGAATGAAGATACAGATAAGGCAAGAGAGGTTAGTGATGCTGTAGAAAAAATTATGAATACTCTAAATTATTATCATATTAAACCTCAAGAGTATCAGGCTGGAGATGTGATAGTTGGAGAATACGGACCATATATTCAAAGTGAAAGAAAAGAAATATATCATGCTTTTATTAAATACTTAATTGAAATTGGTCGAGCTTATCCTTGCTTTTGTACTAAAGATGAATTAGATGAGAAAAGACTTCATCAAGAAAAAGCTAAACTTAGAACAGGATATTATGGTGGTTTTGCTAAATGTAGACAAGTAGATGTAGATGAAGCTATTGAGCGAATAAAAAAGGGAGAACCATATGTTATCAGGTTTAGATCAAAAGGTATTCATGAGAAAAAATTTATTTTTGATGATTTAGTAAAAGGAAAAATAGAATTACCTGAAAATGATCAAGATATTGTTATAATGAAATCAGATAATTTATTACCAACTTATCACTTTGCCCATTTAGTAGATGATCATTTGATGCATACTACTCATGTAGTGAGAGGTGAAGAATGGTTATCATCGGTTCCAGTACATATTGAATTATTTGAAGCATTCGGATATGAACCACCAAAATATATTCATGTACCATTAATTATGAAACAAGATGGTGATAAAAAACGTAAAATAAGTAAACGAAAAGATCCAGAAGCATCTATGTCTTATTATGAAGAACTAGGTTATCCACCCTTAGCAGTTATAGAATCATTAATGACTATTATTAATTCTGATTATGAAGAATGGCATACTGCTAATCCCGATAAAAATTTCTTAGATTTTACTTTCAGACCAGATAAAATGTCACCATCTGGAGCTCTTTATGATTTAGAAAAATTGAATAATATATCTAAAGATATAATATCCAAAATGACTAAAGAAAAATTATATGAATTATCATATAATTGGGCTAAAAAATATAGTGATTCACTTAAAACTTTAATTGAACGTGATAAAGAATATTATATGGATATTCTAAACATTGAAAGAGTTCAAGATAAACCTCGCAAAGATATAGCTTATTATAGTCAAATAGAAAATTTAATTTGGTATATGTATGATGATTTATTTACTAATAATGGTAGTTACTCTTTTAAGAATATTAATAATATAAATGAAATTAAATTAATATTGAATACATACATGGATAAATATTTTGATATTAGTAACAAAGATGTTTGGTTTCAAAAAATTAAAGATATGTGTGATGAATTAGGATATGCAAGTAATATGAAAGAATATAAAAAGAATCCTGAATTATTTAAAGGTAATGTAGCTGATGTGAGTACAGTACTTCGTATTTGTTTAACTAAAGAATCAATGACACCTGATATGTATGAGATAATGCATTTATTAGGTAAAGAACGTGTTTTTAATCGCTATTTAGATTTTATAAAAGGAAATTAATATAAAAACAATAATAATATAGTAGAGGTGAAAGATGAAACTACTATCGTTATTATTGCTTTTTTTATCATCTAATTTTGATAAAGTAAAGACAACTGTTAATTATCAATATCAAATATATGAAGAAGTAAGGTACATTAAAGGAATATTTAATCCAGATATAAAGATTCAAACACTAGTAGAAGAAATACCTATTACTATTCATGAAGATACTATTGATTTAAATAATTATTATCCTCTAGATAGTTTAATAATTAGTGGTAATTTTAAATATTTATATTTTTATCAGGATAATACTTTATGTGCTTCGTTATTTAATAAAAATAAATTAGAATATACAATACAAGATTTTAAATTATTAAATGGCAATTGGTATACTATAAATATACCTTATCAAATAACAGAGTCCAAAACTAAAAGATTATCATCTATAAATAAAATTCTTATAAATAATAACTTATATACTAATATTAGCTAGTTATGTCGAAGCCATATAAAAATAATTTTGATTATGTTAAATTGAATATGGAAGGTGGTTGGTATGCTCGAGATTACAATCGAGTATCGGCATGGTATCTTGTTTGTTAGATTAGGTGGAATGTTAACTAAAAAAACATATAGCTTATTACAAGATACAGTTACCGATATAATAGAGAAAGGAGGAATTACTTACCTAGTCTTTAATTTAGAACATTTAACACAAATAGATGATACTGGTATTAATTGTTTGATATCTAACTATAATTTAGTAAATCAAAATAAGGGACTTAGTATGATATGTGGTATAAAAGATAATTTAAAACCAATATTGAATCAAAACAAAATATTTAATTTTTTTCATAAGATATCAGATGAACTAAGTGCAATGAAGGTGATAGAATGGAACAGTTGAATGAAACAGATATTAAATTAATTTATTATGTAATGAAAAGATTTACTAATTATCGTAATAAAGAAGATTTATTCCAAGTAGGTTGGATTGGTTTAAATAAAGCATATCAAAACTATAATCCTAGTTATAGTGCTAAATTTACTACTTATGCTTATTTTTATATATTTGGAGAAATGAGTAAATTAGTGAATGAAGATAGAAGTATTAAAATAAGTAGAGATATTACTAAGTTACGATTAAAAATTGAAAAAGCATCAATATTATTATCTCAACAATTAATGAGACAGCCTACTAATATAGAAATAGCTACTTTTTTAGAAATAGATCCTATACTAGTGGATGAAGCTATTAATAGTGTTAATACAGTATTAGATATTGATGAAGTTATGGTAGGTAATAGAGAAGATAATCTTATTGATGATAATTTGTATTTAGATAGTGCATTAAATCATTTATCAAAAGATGAATTAATAATTATTAAGAATCGTTATATGAATGATTTAACTCAAAGAGAGATAGCTAATATGTTAGGTATGAATCAAGTACAAGTATCACGTACAGAGAAAAAAGTATTACAAAAACTGCGTAAAGAGTTAGTCGTATAAAGCAAGTATAATTAGCAAAAAAACTACTTGCTTTT
>CANQEN010000064.1 GCA_947595045.1 uncultured Bacilli bacterium
AAAAGGACTGTCACCCATTCAATATAGGTTACAATCCTTAAGTTAATTAACTGTCCAACTTTTGGGGTTCAGTTCAAGTTCATATTCATAAATTCTCATTTTATTTTTTTCTTTTGATAATTGTTTTATTAAAAATATTAGAATTTAATGATAAGCTAATATTTGGTTCTTTTGATTCTTTAAATAACAATTCAGCTCTTGACTTAAGTACTGATAACTTTTCTTTAGTTATATATAAATTTGCCAATGTTATTTTTATTTTCTCTTTTGATGACATTTTTATATACATACTATCAATTTTTAATTCTCCATTTGATTTCCATTTTACCATGAATATTTGTGGAATTATTAATTGACCTATTTCCTCTAATATATCATCAAAGTCATCTACTTCAAATATTGGATTACATAGATATCCATTTATATCAAAAATAACAGTATTATCATATTTATCTTTATCAAAATGTTTTATTGAACCTGTCTTAAAATATGATTGAAGTTCATTGATAGTAATTTTTTTAGTTATTTCATATAGTAATTGGTCGTTTAATATCTTACTGTGAACTAATGCATCCTGACCATCTTTATATGCAGTTAATTGAATAATGAAACCATCCTTTATTAAAATATATGTTTTTTCAAAATCTAGAATTTGATTAATAAAAATTACTTTTTTAGATAGTGAAACTCTTTCTACATGTTCAGGTATTTGTGAATATGGAAAATTATTTCTTCTCATATCATTTAAATAAGTATTTACCGATCTCTCAGCAATTATCGGTGTAGGACTAATAAGATTTTTAAAATACATTAAACTATTATTACCAAATAACATTAAATAATTATGATATGATAGCATAATTTGAATATAATTATCTTTAACATAATCACTATTTATTTTAAAAGTCATTTCATTTACTTGTTTCATTACTATATAAACCTCCTCAATTGAATTATATTATATCCTAAAAGGTAGGAAAAGTAAACAACTTCAAATAGTGCGCTAAAGCATTATAATAATATTACAATCAATAAAATAGTCTTATTTACAACTTGGCATAAACACCATATTTTAAATTATTATTAAATTCTAACTCACTATAATGAACAACTGTTTTAAATCCTGTTTGTTCACTATAGTATTTAATATCTTGCCCATCCAAATAGTAAACAAAATCTTTATAAAAACGCATATCATTATAATCCTCAATATCAAATAAATATTGAATAATTTTTTCGTTTTGAACGCTAACTCGATAAACTTTATAATAATTTTCTTTCCTTTTAATTAAGTAATAATAACCAGAAGCCTCATTTCCTTGTTTTATTACTATATCATATTGTGGAAAATCAATATTATCAACAGTTAAATCAAAATATGCTATTTGATCAGCTTTTGTAGTTGATATTTCAGTCCATTCATTATTACTATAAAACTTTATTTTAGAACGTTCATTACCTATTTTTTTTATCTTTTTATTATCAATATTTAATTCATACTGTATTTTATTATCAGTATCATACAAATATAATTTATTTTTTACAATCCCCTGAATATAAGAATCTAATGAAATATAATTAGGTGCTTTCAATATTATTGTTTTACCATTAGTAATATCAACTAAATAAAAATTTCTAAATTCATAATCTTCATTATAATCAGCACTTATATAATACTTATCTATATAATTACTAACATCTCTAGTATAAATATCATTACTAAAAATATTATATTCATTAATATTCTTATTTATAGTATATATTCCCCTTAAACTACTTATACTAATATAATGATTATCAATAAGATTATCCGTAAATACTTCAATACCATCTTTACTATTTGTCTTATCCTTATTATCTAGCCAATCATTTACATCATATATTTTATTATCAACATTTTCAATATATTTGTCTAAATCTTTATCTTCTCCTCGTAATTGTGCATAATCATAATACAAATGATCTTTATAACATTTAAAATCAGTTATAGCCTTATTATCAATAACAGGTAAAAGACATTTATAATTACCATCATAATATAATATATCCTTTACTACTTTACGCTCTCGATTAAATTTATTATATATAGTAAAATTAAACACTATATCATCTTTACCAATTTCAATATAATAATTGTCATCTTCCTTTTTCTCATGTCTGGTATTTACTTCCTTTATTTTAAAAACTTGATTATCCAGTTTCAATTTATAAGTAATTCTATGCCCTTTTGAAACAAATTTATAAAAGCAAAAAATAGTTAAAATAATAAAAACTAATAATAAAATAATTCGATTTTTTTTATATTTTTTTTGCATAATACCACCATATTTTTATTTTATACTAGTTGCATATAAAAATCAATTGTACATCAAATATTTAAAATATACTATATCATAAAGAAGATTAAAATTTTTACTTTTATAAATAAAACAACTAGTTTACTAAAAAGCAGTTAAACAAAAACTGATTTTCATATTAATTATCACTTTTATCAATACTAATATCTTCTTGAACTATATCATCTCGAATATTATTACCATCGCCGTCATTATCACTATTGTCAAAATTACTATCATTAATATCTTGCTCAATGGTATCATCATCTATATTCTCATCATCTTGTTCATCTTCTTCATCAATTATTTCTTCTTTGGTTCCTTTATCTTCATCAAGTGAATCGTCTACTTCATTTTCTTCTTCATTTGATGGAGTTGGTGGAGCAATCTCTATTTTATTAACATAACTACTATTACCACTATATTCTTTATATGATGACTCTAATACTTCACCAGCTAAAACACGATTAATTAAATTAGTTGCATCACTAATACTATTGGCCGATGGACTCATAACATATAATTTTTGTCTTCCATAACTACATGTATAATCATAACTATTAGTACCATTTAAGCTATTAGAAGTAATATTCCAGCTACCACCATTATTTAATTGCATTCTAATAATAGATATCAAGCGATCAGAACTCATACTAGTAATAAAACTACCATCAATAGAATTTAACAAGTTATTGTATTTAGAAATAATTGAAGTCTTTAAACATTCTCTTAAAATAGCTTCTATCATAGCCTGTTGATTTTTAACACGTTGTCTATCCCCGTCAGCAAAAGATTTTCTTTCTCTAACAAATGATAGACCTGAATTACCATCTACATGATTCCAACCGGCTTTATATTGATATCCATCAATAGAAGTAAAGGTATAATCAGAATAAACATCAACACCACCTATACTATTAATAATATCAATAACACTAGTAAAATTAACTTTAAAATAATAATTTATATCAATATCTAATAAATCTTCAACTGTAGCCATTGATGTATCAACTCCATGCAATCCAGCATGTGTTAATTTATCTTTACAATTATTCATACCTGGTATATTAACATAATAATCTCTTGGAATGGAAGTAAGTAGAATTTGATGAGTAATAGGATTAACTGTAACTACCATATTTACATCACTTCTAGATACAGAAGATATCTCACCATATGTATCAATACCACTAATATAAATATTAAAAGGTTGTTTAGTAATATCAATATCATTTACACTATTATTTAATTCTTCTTTTATTTTAAATGTATAAATAATACGAGTTCTATTATCAAAATCACTAATTTCAGTAATTGCCTCTTCTGAATCATTTAAAATAGCTCGATAGCCATCTTCTAACATAACAGCACTAATATCTTCATTGATAAGATCATTTACCAGACTATTTAAATCATTATATTCAACAATATTGGCATTACTATCTTTATTTAATTTATCTAGTGCTTTCTTAGTAATATCTTTACCATCTGCATAATATCCAATCTTTTCACTATCTAAATCTTCCAATTTATTATAATTACTATCCTTATTTACTATAACTGAAAAATTATAAGTTTTATAGTTAACAAACATTTTATCTAAAATATTATTAGTTCTAAGCAAATAAAAACTAATTATGCTAATTATAATAACATATATAAATCCCAATATTATTGCAAATTTAGGTGGCTTTTTTTTACGACATACAAATATAAAAATTAAATTAATAACTAAGAAAAAGATACCTACATATATTAAATATTTCATAGGCAAAACACCAATATATATAATTAAACTTAAGCAAAAAATACTTATTAATAATATAATATAACTTAAAAAACGCCAACTATTTTTTTTCTTTTTATTACTTCGTTTTGCCACTTTTTACCTCCATTACTGTAAGATAATTTTTATATTGTTCCTGTATAAAATCATCTGTCATTCCAGCTATAAAATCAATACATTTCTGAATATTAGTTGTACTATTTTTATAATTATCACTCATATCATTAAGAAATAATGTAAAAATAGTATTATCTTTATCATTAGTTTCAAGAGCCTGATAATAATAATCAAATAAGGTATTAAATATCGTTTTATAATATTGTAATCTTTCTTTAGAATTAGCATTATTATAAATATATTCATAATTAAACTTTTTTAAATCTACAATAGCTTTATATATATTGCTACTAATTTTTATATATGGCTTATCTAAACTATTTTGAACGATATCCATAATAATAGTATTTATTATTTCGCTATTATCACTACCCAATGTATTAATAATATCTTTAGGTATTTGATCTTTAGCTAATTTTCCCAATCTAATAGCATCTTCTATATCCCTACCTAAATAACCTATAATATCACTGATCCGAACTACACAGCCTTCTAATGTCATAGGTCTTAAATGCTTTTTTATATCATCATCAATATAAGTTAATTCATACTCTTGTAAAAAATCCTCAATTGTTTTATCTTTAGGATAATATTCATCATCAACAAATTCTCCATTATGACATAAAGCACCATCTAAAACTTGTAAACTAATATTACTGCCTATACCATTATGTTCTAAATCCATTAATATGCGAACACTTTGAACATTATGATTAAAATAACGCTTACTATATTTAATTGATATATCATTTAAAATAGCCTCTCCAACATGTCCAAATGGTACATGTCCTAAATCATGACTAAGCGCTATAGCCTCTATTAAATCCTCATTTAAATTAAGAGCTCGTCCTATTGTTCTAGCAATTTTACTAACCATTTGGACATGAGTTATTCGTTTACTAATATGATCATTATTCTGATTACTATATACTTGTGTCTTATCAATATAGCGAGTATAAGATAATGAATATAATATTCGATCAATATCTCTAAAAAAAGCAGGTCTAATATCATTATCATCTTCATGAACTAATCTAATTGCTTTATCATTAGCAGTAGCATATCTACTCAATAAATTGTTATATTTATTCATATTAGCTTTAATTTCATCTAACACGTTATACCTCCTACATTAATGGAGCAAATATTTTCAATAATTTACCACATAATCGTTTATACCATTTAGTATTACGATATGTTTTCATATCCATTTTAATACATTTATCTAAAGTATTAATAAAATCTTGCTTCATATCTAAAATTGATTTATCATTATAAATCCAAACTCCATTTTCATAATGATGATAAAAACTACGATAATCAAAATTAACAGTACCTACTGTTGCTAATGCATCATCACATAATACTAATTTAGCATGAATAAAGCCAGGCTTATATTCAAATATCTGAATGCCAGATTCAATAAGTGATGGATAATAGGACTCAGTAATAGCATGAACTAACCATTTATCCGGTACATAAGGGGTTATTATTTTTATATCAACTCCTCTTTTAGCTGCATTACAAAGAGCATATACTACTTCTGGTGCT
>CANQEN010000065.1 GCA_947595045.1 uncultured Bacilli bacterium
TGGTGTCCCAGAAGGGATTCGAACCCCTGACACTCGCCTTAGAAGGGCGATGCTCTATCCAGCTGAGCTACTGAGACATTCTTGTTCTAAACGAACAAGCTAATTATACAATAAAAAAAAGGATTAATCAAGTGCTTTAATATTGGTTTTATTAATTTCTTGACCATTTACTTGAAAAGATACGTCTTCAACGTCATAATTGTTTCCCACTGATAATCCAATAGTATATATCACTTCTTCTAAAATGTCTTCTTCTTCTAGTGAATTAAAAATGCTATCGTTAAAATTCATATATAAAACATTATTATCAATATGGCTATCCAATAATTCTGTATTATTAGGCAAATAACTATCTAATTTAGAATAATTATTACTTAATTCGTCAACAATAATTTCAATCTTTTCCCTTGTATCATTTGTTACTAAAGTAATAGGGGTATAATATATTTGATCATTAAAAGAATTGATATAATAAATAGTGGTTTCTGTAACGTTATTAGGATTAGTAATTTGATATTCTTTATTAACACCTATTTGTCTATCTATAGGATTTGGTAGTGATATTTTACTTTGTGGCAATTGTTTTAAAGGCTCACCATCAATTGAAATATTAATTTTATTTATATTATCAATACTAGTTAGAGTATAGACAATTCCTTGTATGGTTTTTTCTTCTAATTCTAAATTAGTATCTAATAAATCTTTAGAAAAATCAATATTGATTATATCATTATCCATAGTAATAGTATTCACTTTGGTATTACTATTAATATACGATTTAAATCCATTAGGTATTTTATCTTCACCAATACCACCACTAATTAAAACGTCTATTAGTTCTTTAGCTATATTTAAAGGTTCTTGTTCTGTTATAACAATTTTAGTTTGACTAATATAATTATTTTGATCTAGTAAATAGATAGTATGGGTATTAACTGAGGTATTTACATAATTAATTTCTTCTTCAATTTTAATATCTTGTTTATTTATAGGAAGGGCATATAATAGCATTAGAGAACATAGAACCAATCCACATAGGGTAAGTTTTCGATATACACTTCTCTTTAACATAAGTCACCTCAATAAATAATATGAAAAAAATGCATATAAATGCATTTTATAAAGAAATTTCCCCAAGCCTTAAAAGTTCAATGACAGCTGCTGCCCTTCCTTTAACACCAATTTTTTGTATAGCGTTTGAAATATGATTACGGACCGTTTTTTCACTTATTTTTAAAGTTAGTGCGATTTCTTTAGTCGTTTTATTGGCAATCAACAAGTCAAATACTTCTTTTTCACGTTTGGTTAAAATGCTTTTTTTCATACTCCCTCACTTCCTGATAGGGTGGTTTATAATATTCATATTATTTTATGCAAGAATTGAGGTTTAGTGTATGAAAAAAATAACGGATTACGTTATTTTTGAAATTTAACAGCAATAGATTTTTTAGTATCATAGTTTTCTTGAATAGAACGCATTATGTTATTAGCTAATTCATCACTCCCTTCGGCATTATTAACAATAACACTAATACCTGAGTCTTCAATCTTAACGAAGGAATCGAGCTTAAATGTTTCTTGAATTTTTTTCTCTAGACTTTCTTCCTCACTTCGATTAGCATTTAGGCTTTTAATTTTCTCAAAAGCTTCGTTTTTTTCTTCAACTGTACTTTCAGCATTGCTAATTACTTCTTTTAGTTCTTTTAATTCTTTCTCCATTTTTTCGTCAGCTTCAACTCTAAGAGATACTAAAATATCACTTTCCTCAACTTGAACAGTTGGTTCAACTTTTTCATCTGTATTTTTCTTATTACTTATTAATAATTCAGTAGGCATTGTGATATAGTAAACACTTAGAACTAAAATCAAACTGAATAATGTTATAAACCAAACACCTTTTTTATTAATCATAAAATTCCTCCTAAGTTCTACTAAATTATATTATAGCTTTATAAAATTATGACTAAAACTTAGAATATGTGTTATAATTATGATGGTGAGCATATGAAAAAGCTAATAGTATTGTTATTGATGGCTATGTTGTGTGGCTGTGGTAATAAAACTTTGAATTGTTCTTATAATTTAGATAATGTTCAATATGGATATCATGTTAATAGGCATTATCTTATTACTTATAAGGGCGAATATGTAAAAAAAGTTACAATTGATGAAGAAATTAAAACAGATACAGATGATATGACTAATTATTTTGTTGATTCAAATAAAGCTATGTATCAAGATTATCAAAATAGATATAAAGGTTATGATTATACTATTGATACCAAAAATAATATAGTTACTAGTCATGTTGATATGGATTATAAGAAAATGGATTTAGAGGAATATATTAGTGATAATAAAAATTATGATAAATATTATGTTGGAAATCATAATTTTAGAGTTAAAGGTTTAATAAAAAAGTTAGAAGATTTAGGCGCTACTTGTAAATAATTGTAAGTTAATATGAATACAGATTATAAAAAGGATAGTGATAATATGTTTGAGAATAAAAAAATTTTCGTATTCGGTATGGCTAGAAGTGGGTATGAAGTATCTAAGTTATTAGCATCAACTAATCAAATCTTGATTACTGATGGAAAAGAACAAGATGAAGATAAAGTTAAGGAATTAGAGTGTTTGGGTGTTAGAGTAGTAATTACAAAAGATCCATTACCATTATTAGATGATTCTTATGATGTATTAGTGAAAAATCCTGGTATTCATCCTGACCATGAATTATTAAAGAAAGCGCGTAGTTTAAATATACCTATCATTAATGAAGTAGAGGTTGCATATCATTATTTACCTGATGTTAAAATAATTGGTATTACAGGATCTAATGGTAAGACAACTACAACTACATTAACTTATGAAATATTAAAAAAAGCAGGACTGCCAGTCCATTTAGGTGGAAATATTGGTTATCCATTATGTTCACTTGTTAATAATTGTCATGATGGAGATATTTTAGTTTTAGAAATATCCGGGCATCAATTACATGACTGTGTTGACTTTAAAACAGATATAAGTGTTATGACTAATTTAAGTGAAGTACATATTGATCATTTTGGCAATTATGAAAATTATAAATATAATAAAGGTTTAATATTTAGACATCATACCGATAAAGATATTGGTATTATTAATTTAGAAAATAATGATGTTATGACTGTATCGGAAAGTATTAATTCTCATAAATTATATTTCTCAAGTAAGAGAGAAACTGATTGTTGTCTTAAAGATGATGCTATATATTATATGGGAGAGCCTATTATTAAAACTAAAGATATTAAATTAAAAGGTAATCATAATTATGAAAATATTATGTGTGCTATTTTGGTTGCTAAGCAGTTTAATGTAGCAAATAAAATTATTAATAAAGTATTAACTACATTTATGGGTGTTCCTCACCGTATTGAATTTGTAAAGACTATAAATGAACGAGATTTTTATAATGATTCTAAAGCAACTAATATTAAGTCAACACAAATAGCTCTTAGTTCTTTTACTAATCCTGTGGTTTTATTGTTAGGGGGACTTGATCGTGGACATTCCTTTGAGGGGTTAAAAGAATACTTAGGGCATGTCAGAGCAATTGTATGTTATGGTGAAACTAAAGACCGTATAAAAGATTTTGCACTTAAATATCATATTAAAGTAGTAGTGACTGATGAATTAGCAGAAGCTACTAAAAAAGCCTATGAATTATCTCAAAAGGGAGATACTATTTTACTTAGTCCAGCTTGTGCTTCCTGGGATCAATTTGCTAATTTTGAAGACCGTGGTGATTTATTCAAAAAAGTAGTTAAAGAATTAGAAGGAGAATAGATATATATGAGTAAAATTAAAGATGTAATAGGGAGAGAAATATTAGATTCAAGAGGCAATCCTACCGTTGAAGTTGATGTTATATTGGAAAGTGGTATTGTAGCACGGGCATCGGTACCAAGTGGAGCTTCAACAGGTGAAAGAGAAGCGTTAGAAATGCGTGATGGTGGAACACGTTATTTAGGTAAAGGTGTTTTAGAAGCTGTGAATCACGTAAATCATGAACTTCGAGATTTAGTAATTGGCATGGATGTTCTAGATCAAAAAACAATTGATTATGCGATGATTAATTTAGATGGAACTAAAACCAAATCTAAATTAGGGGCTAATGCCATATTAGGTGTTTCAATGGCTGTTATGAAGTCAGCTGCGATATATAAAGGATTACCATTATATAAATACATTGGTAATGGTAGAACCCTACCAAGACCAATGATGAATATTATAAATGGTGGTGCTCATGCTGATAACAGTCTTGATTTTCAAGAATATATGATTATCCCACAAGCAAGTACTATTAAAGAACGTATTAGAATTGGATCAGAGGTATTTCATAATTTAAAGATTGTTTTAAAAGATAAGGGATATGCAACTAGTGTTGGTGATGAAGGTGGATTTGCACCTAATCTAAGCAATAATGATGAAGGTTTTGCTTTAATAATGGAAGCTATTAAAAATGCTGGTTATAAACCAGGTGTTGATGTTTGTTTAGGAATTGATGTTGCAGCCTCTGAATTTTATCGTGACGGTAAATATGAATTAACAGGAGAAGGTAAGTCATTAACAACAGAAGAATTAATTAACTATTATGAAGAATTAATAGCTAAATATCCTATTATTTCTATTGAAGATCCAGTAGATGAAAATGATTGGGAAGGATTTAGATTAA
Source organism: uncultured Bacilli bacterium (assembly GCA_947595045.1). Lineage (GTDB taxonomy): Bacteria > Bacillota_I > Bacilli_A > RF39 > UBA660 > CANQEN01. The sequence continues at coordinate 4,718 of CANQEN010000065.1, forward strand.
TAACAGAAAAATTAGGTAATAAAATTCAATTAGTTGGAGATGATTTATTTGTTACTAATAAAGAATGTTTACAAAAAGGAATTGATAATCATGCTGGAAATGCTATTTTACTTAAAGTAAATCAAATAGGGACTATAACTGAAACTTTAGAAGCAATTGAATTAGCTAGGGCTAATAACTATGCAACAATTATATCTCATCGTAGTGGTGAAACAGAGGATACAACGATTGCTGATCTAGCTGTAGGGCTTAATTTAGGGCAAATAAAAGCAGGATCATTATCAAGAACTGATCGTATTTGTAAATATAATCAATTAATTAGAATAGAGGAGGAAATAGAAAATGGGAAATAAAAAAGATCCAAATATGAAAAATCCAATGCCTAAATATATTTTACTTATTGTGTTGGCTCTTATTATAGCTTTTATTTTAGCACCAAAAATAATTGATATTTATAATGATAATGTTAATGATACATCTCAAAGAGCTGAAGATAGTTAAGCTCTTTTGTACATTTGTAAATGATGTGAAACAAAAATTATATAAAAATTAATTCAAGATAATTGGGTTAATTTTTTTGTA
>CANQEN010000066.1 GCA_947595045.1 uncultured Bacilli bacterium
TATTTACAAAAAAATTAACCCAATTATCTTGAATTAATTTTTATATAATTTTGTTTCACATCATTTACAAATATACATATATTTTTTTGATACATATTAAATTTTAAATAATATTATAGAGATTATATGTTCTTTTTTTAGAATATGGTATAATAGTGCAATAAAGGAGGTATTGTATGTTTTATGGAAAATCGATTATGTTAAATGATAAGGTAGATGAATTTATTAAATGGTATTATCAAAATATGGTAAAAAAATATTATACATATATTGATGGATACTATCAACCATTGAAAATGAGAAATTTTATTGAAAAAATGGCTATATGGTATGAATTGAAGTATCCAGATTATAAAGTTTGTAAGTTAATACCATGTTCTATAGCTGATAATAAGTCTGAGATTGATGACATATATTTAAAAAATTCTTTTTATGATATTGAGACATTCAAAAACTTATTGTCTAGTGATGAACTTAGTTTATTAGAGACACCTAGATATTATAAAGATTTGTTAGTATATGTTGGAAAAAATAATGATGTTAAATTATATATAAATGATGGAATAATAAAAAGATCAACTGGATTTTCTCTTTATACTAATGGTAAATTGAGAGATGATGATATCGAAAATTATCATATTAGAGATGTAAAAAAATTACTTAAAAGTAAAAAAGTTAAATTACCTGTAAATAATGAGTTATTTGATGAAATAGATCGAATTAGAAAGGTATCGCAACAAAGATTAAAAATGCTTAATTGTGTAATGTATAGAATAATTGAAAGAGGTGGTCCTAGAATTGGTCCACGTCGAGCTTTATTATTTGCTAAGGAATTTAATAGGAGTATAGATATTCCAATGAAATATGGGGTTGATTACTCAGATCCTGGGTTAGGTAGATTAATAAATTCATATCTTAATTTAGGTGGATCTTTGGATTTATTATGTTATGGTGGTTATTTTAATATAACTGATAAGTGTAACTATGTTGATATTGTATCGTTAAAAAAATTAATTTTAATGTTATATAATGAAACTGATGCTCAATATATGCCTAAGATTAAGGAAGTTATAAGTGAAATAAATGAAAATAAAGTACCAAATATAAAAAAAATAAAGTTGTCTAAAAATAAACATTAAATTTTAATATTACAAGACAGATAAAAGTTTTATTTTTATCTGTCTTTATTTGTACCATGCATAGCATATAACTAAGTGGTGGAAGTTTAATATACACGGTGGTATCTGCGAAGCATTAGGGAAGCACAAAGCCTCAATCTAATGATTGAGGCTAGAGGGAATGTGACAAAAAAAGTGTCTAAAAACTTGACTTAACTTCAATGTAATGTTAATTAATTTTGATTAAAATATTTATTAGCTTCATTAAAATTAATAATATTAAAGAAATTGTCAATATATAAATCTTTTTTATTTTCATAATTTATATAAAAAGCATGTTCCCACATATCTAGTGTAATTAATGGTGTTAAATGATAATAATATGGTGTTTCTTGATTAGGCAAGTTAATAATTTGTAATTTATTATCATTGTTTATTACTAAAAAAGTATAACCTGATCCTTTCAGATTTAATGCTGTTTTTTTAAATAATTGCATAAAATTATCATAACTACCAAATGTTTCATTAATTTTAGATAGTAACTTACCAGTTGGTTCTTGCTTAATAGGAGATATATTATTAAAATATAAATTATGGTTTATTACTCCACCTAAATTAAAACGTAAATTATCTTTTATATTATTAGGTATTGTATCAACATTATAAGCTAAATCTATTAAAGAAATATTATTTAAATAAGGGTATTCATTGATTATTTTATTTAAATTATTTAAGTAATTTTGTAAATGTTTATGATAATGTAATCCTAAAGTATGAGTGTCTATAAAAGGTTCTAATGCGTCAAAAGTATACGGCAAGGTTATTAATTTAAACATAAATATCACCAGTATTAATATATGATAAATACAATAATTATAGTATAAATATAAATATTATTAGAGATACTATTAATGATTGGAGTAATGTTATGAAATATATATTAATAATAAAAAGGTTAATGCGTACTATTATTAGTACTATTTTTATAAATATGTTTATTTTATCATTATTAGATATTTTTATTTGGGTAAGTGATTGGAAGCATATGTTATATTTAAACCATTATATTAATAATGTAACTGTAAAAGAAACAAAACCAATTACAAATATAGAAAGTTCATTAATTAATCCACCAACACTTGAAACAGATTCATATTGGAATTATGTTGATACTCCTTTTTTAGAAGTTGATTTTAACGCATTATTAGAACAGAATCCTGATACAGTGGGGTGGATTCAAGTAATGGGAACCAATGTTGATTATCCTATTGTTCAAACCAGCGATAATGATTATTATTTAACTCATTCTTTTGACAAAGAAACCAGTAAGGCAGGATGGATATATTCTGATTTTAGGAATAATTTACAACAGTTAAATAATAATACCATTATATATGGTCATGGTAGAATTGATTATAGTATGTTTGGTAGTTTACGTTTATTATTAGAAGATGACTGGTATCAAGATAGTAATAACTATATTATTAAAATATCGACACCTACTGATAATATGATTTGGCAAATATTTAGTGTTTATACTATTTATAAAGAAAATTACTATATTACTACTCATTTTGAAAACGATAAAGATTATATAACTTTTTTAGATACTATTAAAAATCGTAGTAGTTACGATTTTAATACTACTTTAAATATTAATGATAAGATATTAACTTTATCAACTTGTCAAGATTTATCAGGACAAAGAATTGTTGTTCATGCTAAATTAATAAAAAAAGAAACTCATTCTTCATTATGAGTTTCTTTTATGATTGAAATAGTTCTTTTTTAGACATATAACCTAATATTACTAATCCAATCAAACTAATAATTAATGATACTATAATAGAATCACTAGTATTAGGGTTTTCTGGATCGGCTATTAAAACATTAAACTCTTGTAGAGATAATTCATCACCAGAAGTAATGGTAAGTATTTCGCCATTTATTTCAACAATAGCATTATCAGAATCATCTGGTACCCAAAGAGTTGGCGTATTAGCTGTTTCAGTTGTGTTAACAATATTTGTATTATCATCTAAAACTATATGTACTTGCTCATCAACATTTGCCCCTTGACTTAATTCAATTCCACCAAAACCATTACCTGAAACATCTATTTCACCTTCTAATTTTACAGTAGAACCATTAACTAATAAACCAGCATTACCACCAGTCAACTTTATGTTACGAATAGTGGCATTAGTTTTATAAACTTGTAATAAATAAATACCAGCCCATTTAGTATTATCAGTACTTCCACTTTCATCAAAAGTTCCTACATATTTCATAGTATGACCATTACCATCGATAGTAACTGGTCTTGTAATATTGATTTTTTCGGTAGTCTCAATATCTCCACCTAGTGTAATAGTAGTAATATCCTTATTTGCTAAGGCTTCTTTTAAGTCTGCTTGATCGGTAACTGTTGTTGCTGATAAGGCATGTACATTGAAAATAGGGATAATAGACATAACAAATAATAATATCCAAAATCCTTTAGCTTTTCTAAACATCATTTAATCTCCTTTCCATTTATAGTTTGTGACTATTTAAAGTAAGTATACTAATTTTGTCGAATAATGTTTTAGGTATAATTTAATAAAAATAATATCATAATAATATAGAAATTATATAAATTAATTAGAATATATTTTATTATGAATGATGTTGAACGAAGATTAAAACAAATAAAAATTGAAAATATTGTTTGGATTATTTATTTTTTTCTTATAGGATTATGTTTATATGCTAATGTATATGAAAAAAAATATTTTTGTTTTAATGATCTTATAGCTAAAGAAAAATATAGAAAAATAACTATTACTATTTTTGTAATAGCAGTCCTTATTTATTCCTATTTTTTAGTAGATAATTATGTTGATTTTAAAAACTTAAAACCGTGTGATACACAAAAAAAGAAACGTTTGAGTGAATTAAGTCTTTTAGCTAGTGGATTAATATTAATTAGTGGTTTAGTCTTTTTATATATAGCTATAGTAGATGAAGAATTAGATATAAAAGTAGCCTTTAATTAATATTAATATGCTATAAATTTTATAATTTATACTAAATAAAAACCATAATTAGATATGTTAATAATAATTAATAGTTCTAATTATGGTAGCATGGGGATATGTTTTAGTCAATGTTTTTATTAAGATAGAATTATTATAATAATCGTGTTTAATTTTAATATTTTCAGTAAAATATTTATTATCATTTAAACCATAGGTAGATAAAAGTAAATTACTATAATATGCTTGCAATTGTGATTGATATAATATAGTACTAGTTGGATTATTTTTTTCTTTTAAAAATTCAATTTCTTTATTGCATTGTTCTATAAAATATAAATCATTCGATTGAAAGTATTTATTATTAGAAAGTGTTTTATCATAATCAATATACTGTCTTTTTAATATTTCTAATTTATTGTATAAAGTACTAATTTGTTGATTTTTTAATTTATCATCAATAATAGTTTCAAATATTTTTATAATAGGAATATTGTTATGATAATCAAAATTAAAAATATTAAATGTATTATCATTATATGATGCTTTAACTACTATGCCTTCTAATTTTTCTGGATTACTAATAATTGTTAAATTATAATTATTTTTTTTAAATAATTTAAGTGATTGATTATAAATATTATATATAGTTATATCGTTATAAAACAAAAATTGTTTTAATATATTGATTGTATTTTCATCAATTAAATTTGGATTTAATATTGAGTCACTTAAACTAACTATTTTTTGTAAATATTGTATTGTATTAGGATTTAATATTTGTTTAGAGTTGTTTAATAATAAATTAACTTCTTTTTTAGTTAAAACTTTTTTATACTGTTCATTTAATCTTATTAAAGACATATTATCACCTTTTTTTGCAGTTATTATACTATCACTATTTGTGTAGTATGTCAATTCGATTATAATTTTCGAAAAAACTACTTGTTTTTTTTTTTTTTTTTT
>CANQEN010000067.1 GCA_947595045.1 uncultured Bacilli bacterium
ATAAATTGCCTCTAAATCCTGAAAGGATTTATGTGCTAAAGCACATGGCCTGAACCTGTTGCCGCCACGGCGGGGGGGGTCAAGAAAAACGCAAAAAAAGCACAGCTGTGCTTTTATTCATTAACTGTGTTTATGTAAATAGTAATAGTTTTAATATTATCTAAGCTCATACCTGCTGCAACGCTTTGATTGGCTATTAAACCAACTTGAACATCACTATTATACTTTGGATTGTCCTCTGTAACATATTCTTTTTGAATAGTTACATTATTAGCATTACCCCAACTTTCTGCTTCACCAACAGTTTTGCCAACAAAACTAATTGTTCTTTTAATATTGGCTCCAGTTTTTAATCCTTTACCAGCAACTTTAATTTCATATGGAGTATTAGCATCGAAAGAAAATTCAGTAATCATTTCTGCTTTTTCTAATTCTAAGTTAATTTTCATCATTTTTATGATATCATTTAAACTTTCTTCATAATAACCCAAAGCAGCACTGTAAGTTCCGGTTCTTTCATTATAAATTCTATTATCATATACTTCTAAATAAGCTTTAGATACTACTAAAGCATCTTTATCCGAAATAATATTAATAACCATATCTTTTAAAATATTATAACTAGATAATATTTGATCTCTAGACATACTAGTAACAATATTATTACTAATAGCAGATAAAATATCTTTAAATTCTGTAACAGTATTTAATGTAAGTAATTTTTTACTCATTGCTTCTACTATTAATTGTTGGTTTTGAATTCTTTGTAAATCTCCTGATGGAAGTGTATGTCTATGTCTTGCATAAGCAAGTGTTTCTTCACCATTCAAATGTTGAAAACCCTTCTTTAAGCAAATTTGATTATAAATATTACGAGTACTATCTTGTTCACAGAATGGATAAGTAACTTCAACATCAATACCATTTAAAGCCTCAACTAAATCTACTACACCTCTAAAATTAATCTTTGCATAATAATCTATATCGATATCTAGTAAATCTTTAATTGTATCAATTACACAATTAACTCCCCCACCACTTGATGAATTTATTTTAGCTTTAGTGCCTTTTCTACAAGCAATTGGAACATATAAGTCTCTTGGAATACTAAAGATAGTTGCATTTAAAGTTTTAGGATTAAATGTAATAAGCATTAAAGTATCACCATTAAGTGAGGTAGCAGCATCAATATTATTAGCTGTTGAATCTACCCCAAGAAGTAAAACCGTAAATGGTTCATTTAGTGATTTATTAGATGAAATATTAATATTATTTTTTTCTTCACTACTTTTCTTATAAACTACTTTTGTTTCACTTGCTATATTAAGATATGCCTCATCCATCGTAAAATAACTCAAATAATTATTTTGAACAAATGCTCCATCTATTTTATTATTATATAAATCATATATCATATCATCATAAGTATCATAAGACTTTAATTCATATTTTAACTTATTTTCTTTAATAATCATATTTGCTATTTTAAAGCCTTCAATATCACCAGTATCATTTATAATACCTACAGTTTTAATATCTTTATTATTTGTATCAGTTAAGGATATTAAATAGCCAGTATATAAAGAAGTATCTTTTTGTGTTAAATTACCAATCTCACCATAAACAACATTAATAAAATAAGAGAGTATGATAAATATAATGGCAAGTAATATAGTAAATATAGTAATTATATAATATTTAACTTTATTTTTATTAATTATATAATAATAGCATTTATAGATATAATAGAAGAAATAACATACTATTAAGAATAAGACAATAATCCTAATGGTAGTTTCTATACCATTTAATCTAATTAAAGATATAGCAAATAAAATTGCAGGTACTAAAAAAACTATTATCGTAAATAAGTAGATAATCATTTTAGCTTTATTTGTATAAAATAGTCTTTTTAGTGTTCTTTTCATTAATCTTTTACTCCTTCATAAGTTACCACATAAAGTTTGTCATCTTTTTTAATTAAGGTAACTATCCCCTTTTTATCATATTTATTATCTTTTTCATATTCCCAATTTAAAGTAACTTTATAAGCTTCATAGGTTTCATTATTAAATTTGTATTCAGTATTTTCTATATTTTCTTTAGTAATACTTTTAACTATGGGATATTCTTCTTTCCGATTACTCTTTTCTACTAAATATTTATAGATAGTATCTTCAACATTTATTTGATAATTTTCCCTTGCATCATCTAAAACATATTCACTACTACCAACATCATATTTATTATCTTTATTATTCATCGTAAATAAATCAATAATAAAAAGTTCACTTAAATATTCCGCATATAAATTATAATCAACACTATTTTTATTTAATTCTTTCTTTAATTCTTTAAATACATCTTGCATTAATTTTGTATCACGATCTTCAAGTTCATAATTATAGCCTTTAATAGCATCTATTTCTTTATATTTTGTCGTATTATTATTTCCTCTAAATTGTATTAATACTAAAACTATAATGCTTAATATAATAAGAATAAAAATAGCTCTTAATATATATTTAAATCTTTTTCGCATATTATTCTTTCCCTTATTCTATTATTCTTCCTTTGTTCTATCTTTAAATAAATCATAAGTAATTAAAGCATTACCAATTTCTAAAGCTTTTTCCGAATATTCTAATCTTTCATTAATATAATTTTGCTCTAAGTCTGGATTTTTATCTAATAATTTAAATACTGTATCATCATCTAGCATTTTATATTCTTCCTTAGAATTATTATAATATACTTTATCAGTTAAGAAATTACCACTAGGGAATACTATAATATTATTATCTTTAATGTTAAAGATATCATGACCTAAAACATAATTTTCATCTATACCTAACATATTATATAGAGTTGGTGCTAAATCATACATTCCCATCATTGTTTTAACTTCACCATGTAATTTCTTAGCTAGCTTTTTATTTTTTGTCCAGAAAATTAGAGGGGTCTTCTTATTTAATTGATGATCAAAACTATCATATGTAACATAAGTTGGATCAGTTTCTTCTTTTAATTCACCCGTTAAATAATCATAATTATATAAATAATTCATATCTTTATAGCTCATTTTGGCATCATGATCACCATAGAAGACAAATAAAGTATTATTAAAGTTATCACTTTCTTTGATATATTTCATAAAATCACCTAGAGCTTCATCAGCATAATGACTACTTACAATATATTTGCCAATATCTCTTTCACATAAATAGCATGAACTTTTCTCTTCGCCGGTTACTTCATCAGTATAGTAATCAGTTAAATCTAAAGTGAATGCTTGATTTGGTGCAAATGGTGAGTGATTAGATAATGTAATAATTGTCCCAAAATAATTTTCATGCGTATTTTCAATATCAATTAATTTTTGGACACCTTGTTCAAAGAATAATTTATCATTAATACCTAAACCTATCCAATCAGTATTATTGGGATCTTTACTATCGGTATTAAATGTAAATGATTCTTTATAAATCATATCGGTATAACCAAATCTTGGATGAACTTTACTACGATTCCACATTGCTGGTAAATTACCATGCATACTAAAGGTATAATAGCCTTCATCCTTAAGTTTACCTACTAAAGTATTAAAAGTATTCTTAGAATAGTTAACAAATACCGTACCATTTAAAGATGGAAGTAGTCCTGTTTGCGTAATATATTCAGCATCAGATGAAGTACCAATTGATACTTGTGGATAGAAATTACTAAAGAACATACCTTCATCAGCAATTTGTTGTAAATTTGGCGTAACTTTCTCCCCATTAAATTCTAAATCCATTAAGAAATTTTGCATACTTTCCATATGAATATAGACAACATTCATATCTTTTAAAATATCGCTATATTTATTAGTTTCATTATATTTTTCTCTATTATCATCATTGAAATAATCATCAACCATTTGCATTGCTTCTTCATGACCAAATAGACTGTTGATTCTTGGTTGAATTGTTTGGAATACATCGTTAGCTTGATACATTAATATACCAAATCTCTCAACTATATATGGTCTATCCCATTGTTTAGAAAGTCTACTATAATCGGTACCAGTAGCAGTAGCAAAAGTAAATATTAAAAATGCTGTTGCGCTTAGTAAGGTTGCAATAACCATATTTTTTTTGTTTTCAACTTTGCCAATTAAATTATAATATGGTGAAGTTTTTAAATGTTTATGAATATAATAAAATATAATAGGTTGTAAAACATAAATAAAATCTATTAAACGAAGTTGGGTAATAACTGAATCAGATACTGTTTCTAGTTGAGACACTGAGGAAATCTCTGCTAAAGAAGCAAAGTTAGTATAGAACATATAATATATAGAATTAATAACTTCTAATGCTGTAAAAAATATTATCCAGAAAAAGAAATATTTAAACTGATTTTTAGGCTTAACCATATAGCCAAAAGCCCCGATTAGCAAAACTATTCCCATATTAGTTACTAAAGAGCCAAAAAAATAATCTCCTTTAACTGTATAATGGCGCAATATCATCGTCCCAATAACAGATATTACTAAGTATGATAAAAACAATCTATTAGTATAAATATAGGATATTAATCCTGTTATTAATTTATTTAAACAATTTTTAATTTTTTTCATTTATTTACCTTCTCTAGTAATTATTATAACAATTTTAGACTTTATAAGCAATTATTGTTGCAAAATATTTTAAAATTTGTTATTATATATTCACCGAAGGAAATATGCAGGTGTAGTACAGCGGCTAGTATACGACCTTGCCAAGGTTGAGACGGCGGTTCGATTCCGCTCACTTGCTCCAAAAGGTAAAATCGTCGCACCAAAGCGATGTTAATGATTAAATCAACGCAAGTTGATTTTTTTGTTGCTATTGCAAAGAAAGGGTGTGATGTGGTATGA
>CANQEN010000068.1 GCA_947595045.1 uncultured Bacilli bacterium
GTATTACTGCATTTGCCCATTTTTTCTTACTATAGTTATACCATTCACTATTTAGATTAGCATAATATGCTTCTCCAGCATCATTTATTTCTACTGGTATTAATGGGTCTTGTAATACGGGATCTGCTCCATTTAACTCTTTGTCTACCCATTTTTCTTTATGCATTCCACTTCGCTCATATAATTCATCTATTGCATCTTGAACATTATTTGTTTTGGTATGTTTATTATCAAATGATACTTTACTACTTTCGATATAAGCATCAATTGCATACACTGTCGTTACTGATAATATTATTCCTATTATTATTCCTATGATTATTTTATAATTATTCTTTATTACTTTCTTCATTATAACAACCTCTATTATCTATAAGATTATTATAATATACCCCCCCCGCGAGTCAATGGAATAATTAATTTTTTTCAAGTAAAAAGCACAAATGTGTGCTTACAAATAATTTTGAAATTCATTATCTTGTTTTACAGTAATATTTATTACTTGATGAGCTTTAACTGCCTTATAAATCATATCTTCATAATTTATTAATTTTTCATATTCTTCACATTTATTTTTATCTGGATTAATAATTGGATGATCTGGCACAAAAATTGTACAGCAATCTTCATAAGGTAAAATTGATGTATCATAAGTATCTATTTTTTTAGCTATATCAATTATTTCTAATTTATCAAAACAGGCAACGGGACGAATTACTGGCATTTTTATTACTTCATTAATTGCACTCATACTTGTTAAAGTTTGACTAGCTACTTGGCCAATGGACTCCCCATTTACGATTACTTTAGCATTTACACGACTAGCAATAATAGCACTTATTCGGTACATCATTCTTCTCATAATTGTTATTAAATATTCATGCGGAAGATTTTTATAAATTGCTTCTTGTATTTCGGTAAAATTAATAATATGTAATTTAATATCATTATTATAAATTGCTAATTTTTGGGCTAATGCTTTTACTTTATCTAAAGCAGCTTCACTAGTATGAGGCGGACTTTCAAAATAAAGAGCCTCTAATTTAACGCCTCTTTTGATCGCAAGATATCCTGCAACTGGCGAATCTATTCCCCCACTTAACATTAAAATACCTTTACCAAGTGATGATACCGGATAGCCGCCTAAACCTTTAATACTATCAAAATATATTAATACTTCATTAGCTCTTATTTCAATATTAATAATTATATCCGGATTATTAACATCGACTTTTAAATTAGAAATATTTTTTAAAATAAATGAACCAAACATTTTTCTTAAATCCATACTATTTACTGGATATTTTTTATCACTTCTTTTTACTTCTACTTTAAAAGTATTAAATTTTTTATCTTGTAATAATTCAAGTATATTATTATTAATATCATCTATTTCTCTTTGATTAGATTTATAAGCAACAACTATTTCATGTATACCAAAAATATGTTGTAATTCATCTATTACAGCATCATAATTATTATCAGTTGGTTTAATAAACATTCTCCCAAAATCATAAGTAATTTCAATATTATTTAATCTCTTCTTTATTGTATCATTTAAAGTTTTAATAAAAAAATTGCGATTATCTTTTTTCGTTGATAATTCGCCATACTTTAAAAAGATAATTTTTTCCATCAAATCACCCACCAATTAAATTATTAAGACCATTATATTCTAACTCAAATATTTCTAAAAATCTATTAATTTCTAAAACAGTTGTTAAATGAGATAAACTAATTCTGATGGTAGATTTACTTCTTTTTAAATCATTATAAATAGCCATAACACTACTAGATAGTTCATTTGTTTTATTACAAGATACATAAACTGCTTTTAAAGATAAATTGCCTGTTAATAATTCAGCATTAATATTATCAAAACTAATACTTAAAATATGCGGAATAGAATATTTAGTTTTATTTATTTTAATACCTTCCATAGTTTCTAATTTAGCAATTATTCTTTCATTTAATAAACTAATATATCTTTCTCTTTTGTCTAAATCTTTTAAAGATGATCTTAATGCATCTTTCATACTAACTATTAAAGGTAGTGGTAGTGTTCCTGGTTTAATACTATTCTTATATCCATATAAAAGTGGTTTTACTTTAACTTGACTATTTATATATAATAGGCCAATACCTTTAGGTCCATAAAATTTATGGGCAGTAATACTACCTAAATCGATATCACGAAAATTAACGGTAGTTTTACCAATGGCTTGGGATAAATCAGAATGAAATAAAGTAGATGGATTTTCTTTCTTTATTATTTGGCGCAACATTTTTAATGGTTGTCTTACCCCAGTTTCATAATTAACAGCACTGATAGATACTAAAATAGTATCTTCTCTAATGAGCCTCTTTAAATCATCAAATATGATTAATCCTTCATCATCATTATCGACATAACTAATTTCAAAGCCAATACTTTCTAGATATTCACAAATATTATAAATATCTGATGATTCTAATTTAGAAACAATAATATGTTTACCCTTTTTATGATTAGCAAGAGCGACCCCTATTAAAGCAAGGTTATTTGCTTCAGTTGCTCCACTTGTATAAACTATTTCACTATCCATAATATGAAACATATCACTTATCTCACGAGTCGTACTATCAAGAATTTTTTTAGCATCTTCCCCTAGTTTATTTGGAGCATAAGTTGTGCCAAAATATTCTTTACTAACTTTGGTATAAGTATCTAGGGCATCTAAAGAAATTGGACAAGTATTACTATAATCTAAATATATCATCTTATCACATCCATTATTATAAATAAATTATACCAAAAAAGGCAGTTAAAAAGAAGAGTTATTTATACTCTTCTAAAAGTCTTTTATGAATTCCTGGTTCTATTACATTAATGGTTATAATATTACTTTATTACATTAGGATATCCAGTTTCAGAATCTACAAACCAAGGATTTAATGTTAATTCAAAATAATTGTTATTATATCCAAGATTAATTAATTCTTTTTCTATATCATTTAAATTAATATTATTTCTACCTTCATTTAATTTATAAGCTAAACTATTTGAATCATTAGCATTTAATCGCATATTAGCATCACTGATTTCTATTCCTCCACTAACATTACTAGCAGACACTCCCATATTACTTTTATAATAAACATCTTGAAAAATACCACAATCTTGATAAACACCATTATATTGATAAGCTATTTGATACTGTGCACTACCACCCGAAATAGTCCCAGCATTGTAAGTATTATATATTTGTAACGTATAAACTTGCGAACCGATACGGGAAGCATTAGCAATACCGCCAACATAATAATCATTTGAATCACCTTTAATAGCACCAAAATTATAGCTATTAAGAATATATCCTTTACCCTTGCTTTTACCAAGCAATCCTGCTATTGAACCATCAGTAGATATATAATCTGTATATTCTACCGTTCCTCTATTATAACTATTTAAAATAAATGCTGAACCATATATTGCAGCCACTAAACCACCACCGTGGGCACCGCCTTTATTAAATATGTTTCCAATATTATAAGAATTATTTATATAGCAATTCCCATCACATTCCGCAATTATTCCTGCATTCGTAACAATTGAATTCATAACATTACCTGCATTATAACTATCATTTATATATAAATGAGCATTACTAACTAAATATCCAACTAAACCGCCACCATGATTACCACCTTGTATAGTTCCCTGATTAGAACAGTTTGTAATTCTTACATTATCTCCCGCTAATCCTACATTAATATTACCAATACTACCAATAATTCCACCAGTTGAATATCCATCTCCATAACTAGTAATATTAGCATAATTATGAACGTTTTTTATACTTACATTTGAAGCATAACTAGCAAGTCCACCAATATTTGCTTTCTCATCTGTAGTCAAATCACCTGTAATAGTTAAATTACTTATTTCACCATCAGTAATAAAGCCAAATAAACTACCAACAGTTATTTCAGGATGATTATTATTAGTATAAATATGAATATAAAGATTTTTTAAAGTATGATTTCCACCATCAAAATTACCTTTAAAATAGTGTGTATAATTACCAATTGATTTAAAACCCGTACCAGTAGTGAGTTCTGTCTTTAAATCTTCATCTTGACTATTTCCGTTGATATCGCCATATTCTTTGGTTGTATAATCATTATAACTTTTTTCATCATTAAAATCTAAATCTCTTGTTAATTCAAAATATATATTCTCATATGTTTCACCATTATTTACTGAATTACTTAAATCTACTAAATCTTCTATGTATTGGATGCTATATGGTTTATCTTTTTCTCCTGTTCCCACATAATCAAAATATAAAGTACAATAAAGAGTTTGATCAGTTGTTAATATTATTTTTCCATCATCATATATAACAGCTTCTTTTACTTCTTCCCCATTATTATTTATACATTTTGCCTCTTTAAATTTATATTCTATTCCTGGCCATGTATCTTCTTCATATTCTTGATATTTATTTCCATCATTTGATACCATTATTGCTAATGACTTATCTTTTTTTATTTCTTTTAATTTTACTTCGGGAATTTCTTTATATTTTGGTGTTATTATATTTTTTATATTTATAGATAGTATTGATAATACTGCTAGTATCAATGTTAATATTATATATTTTTTATACTTTATTATTCTCTTCATTATAATAACCTTCTCTATTATCTATAAGATTATTATATATTACCCCCCCCGAGAGTCAAGAGAGACTGCTGAAAAAGTTGCATTTTTTTAAAAAAAAACTATAATTTTTTACATTTTATTTTACATTTTTGACTAATTTTTTGTGAAAAAAATAAAAGGTCATATCTTTTACTATTTATTTAACTCTTTTCTTTGACCTTTTTATTATTTTTTTCTTCTCTT
>CANQEN010000069.1 GCA_947595045.1 uncultured Bacilli bacterium
TCAGATTCAAATACAAATGGAGGTGAAGGAATAAATGAATGGAGTCAAGCAGACTTAATGAAGTTATTAAATCCAGGATACGAAAATGAAAAAAATGGTGATAGTGTAACAGGAAGTTTATATTGGAATAGAGCAAGTGGGAAGTGTTATAATGGACAAAATAATGCAACAACAGACTGTGATTTTACAGAAAATAATGGAAATAAGGTAAAAGGACTAAGTGAAGAAGCCAAGAGTATGATAGAGAAGAGTACGTGGTATCTAGGGGGGTTTGACCAATCTTTAAAAGGTACTATAAATTTACATAATATAACAGATTTAATGGATGCAGAGCGAGGAACGGAAGTATATAAAGAAGATAATATAACAAGAACCACAATATGGAATGGGTATGTAGGATTGATGTATCCAAGTGACTATGCTCAAGCAACAAATAGTGATAGTTGTGATGACACTTTATATTATTGGGACACTAATGATGCATGTACAAGTAACAATTGGATATATAAAGAAAATTATAATCAATGGACAATGTCTCCGAAGTCGAACGACGCCAGTGGTGTGTGGGATGTCTTTCGCGATGGCTCTGTGTACAGTCCCTATAATGCCCGCTATGCGTTTCTAGTTTGGCCAGTCATCAATCTAAAATCCAGTGTTAAAATAACTAATTTAGATACAGCTGATGGAAAAACTAAAAGCTCTTACCAATTGGGGCGATAAAAAAACAAGTTGATTATTTCTATCAGACCGTTGATAAACAAATTTAAAAACAGTCTTGAATAAAAAAAATAACAGTAATTATTAAAACTGTTATTTTTTTCTATATTGTTCTAATAAGTTATTAAAGCATTTTAGGTGAACTTTCTCATCTTCAATAATTCTAGCTATATTTTGTTTAATATAAATATCATCAATTAATTCATAATGCTTTTTATAATTTATAATAGCATTAGTTTCAGATTTTATATTATATTTTAATATTGTTTCTAAATTAGTATTGTAATTTACAAAGTCACTAGTCCATGGTAGCATGTTATTATTATTCGATTGTAGGGTTTTGTATACTGGATTTAAACCTAATTTATAGATTAATTGACCTAATATATCTAAATGGTGCATTTCAGTTATAGCAATAGTTCTAATTGTTTTAGTAAATTCTTCTTCAATATTTAAAAATTTTTGATAACTATACATTAATATAGCTGTTGTCTCACTAATAGCGCCAGCATAATCTTGTAATAATATATAAGCATAATCAATATTAGGTTTTTCTACCATAATAGCAGGATATGGTAATTCATTTATACATTTCATAATTTCCTCCAGTAAATTATATGTGAAAAGTACTTTGATAATTTATCTTTTTTTGGTAATATATATATGGAGTGAGTATAATGAATTATCAAAAGGAATTAGACAAATTATTAGTAAAGATAAAGATAGATAATAAAAGACCTAAATTATTATTACATGCATGTTGTGCACCATGTAGTAGTTATGTGTTGGAATATTTAGATGAATATTTTGATATTACGATTTTATATTATAATCCTAATATTTATCCAAAGATAGAATATAACCGTAGATTTGATGAGTTAAAGCATTTCCTATTGCAATTTAAACCTCATATTAAGATAATAGAATTAGATTATATTGATAAAGATTATTATACAGCTATTAAAGGTTTGGAGAAGTTAGGTGAGCGAAGTCAAAGATGTTATAATTGTTATTTATTTCGTATGAGAGAAGCTGCAAAAATAGCTAAACAAAAGCATTTTGATTATTTTACAACAACTTTATCTATTAGCCCATATAAAGATGCTAAATGGATTAATGAAATTGGTTTATTATTAGAAAAAGAATATAAAATAAATTATTTATATGCTGATTTTAAAAAAAATAATGGATATAAGAGATCACTAGAATTATCTAAACTTTATAATTTATATAGACAGGATTATTGTGGCTGTATTTTTTCAAAGCAAGTTAAAGATAATAAAAAAATTAATAGTGTTTAAATAAGTAAAATGACTATTTATAAAATTTTAAATATAATTATGCAGAATATAACAGTTAGTGCATAAAAAAGCCATTAATATAGTTAATGGCATTTAAATATTATTTATTTTCTATTACAAGTAGCACCCAATGATTCATAGTTATCTTTTAATGCATTTATAGTAACTTGATTGTTATCATCTAAATATGCTTTTATGTCAGGGTAATTATTAATATAATTTTCAATGTCCATTTTAGTATAGTCGATAGATACGACTGATTTTACTTGTCCATTTTCATTGGTAATTTCATATTCATATCCACCATAGTTGGAAACAATACCGTAATTTTCTTGAAAATATTGCTCAAATGTTTCTAATAATTCTCTATTAGAAGATTGTACAATTTCTTGGCTATTTACTTTTGTTACTATATCCTTATCAGAAAAAATAACATATTTTGCTCCTAAAGTATATCCTTCATTTTCCTTTTTATCCATATCTAATGTGCAAACCATAGTAGCCTTTTTATCATCTATTTCTATTTGGTTAGATAATATTTGATCATTATTTGTTTGAGTATTGCTATTATCATCACTGCATCCAGATATCACAAATAGTAGAATTAATATAATATATAATAATAAATTTCTCTTTTTCATTATGTTTAACATTCCTTTCTATATTTTTAAATAAAAATTTATTAATAGTTTCTATTTCTTTCCATATTTATTATATCATATTTTTTTATCGATAAAATATCTTTCTTTACTTTTACAAATGAGAGAAACATAGTTATTAAAAAATATGTTTTAAGGTATTGATAAAATATGACAATAATGTTAGAATAATATTGTCTTTATTAATAAATATTATGGCCCGTTGGTGAAGTGGCTTAACACATAGCCCTCTCAAGGCTACACACATGGGTTCGAATCCCATACGGGTCACCAAATTGAATATAAAACTTAAGCTTTTAGCTTTGAGTTTAATAATATAAGTATTAGAATAATTAAATTATTTTAATACTTTTTACATTCATAAGTAAATATAATTGTGCTATAATTTAAGTAGGAGTGATAGTATGCGTATATATAATACTTTAAGTCATAAAATAGAAGATTTTAGGCCACATAATGGAAAAGATGTTACAATGTATACTTGTGGACCAACGGTTTACCATTATGCTCATATAGGGAATCTGCGTACTTATATTTTTGAAGATATTTTAGAAAAAAGTCTTAGTTATTTAGGTTATAATGTAAAAAGATGTATGAATATTACTGATGTAGGGCATTTAAGTAGTGATGCTGATACTGGTGAAGATAAAATGTTGAAAGGAGCTAAGAGAGAGAAAAAAAGTGTTTTAGAGATAGCCGATTTTTATACTAAGGCTTTTAGAGAGGATTGTGAGGATTTAAATATTAAGTGGCCAGAGATTGTATCAAAAGCTACTGATAATATTGAACAATATATTAAAATGATTACGGTATTATTGGATAAAGGTTATGCTTATATAGCTGGAGGAAATGTTTATTTTGATACATCTAAATTGACTGATTATTATGTTCTCACTAATCACCAAGAAGATAAAATGTTTGTAGGAGTACGTGAAGGGGTGGAAGAAGATCAAAATAAACGTAATCAAGCTGATTTTGTTTTATGGTTTACTAAATCCAAATTTGATGATCAAGAGTTAAAATGGGATAGTCCTTGGGGATATGGATATCCTGGCTGGCATATTGAATGTTCTGGTATTAGTATTAAATATTTAGGTGAATTTTTAGATATTCATTGTGGGGGAGTTGATAATATATTTCCTCATCATACTAATGAGATTGCTCAATCGGAATCTTATTTAGGACATAAATGGTGTAATTATTGGATTCATGGTGAGCATTTAAATGACCAAAGTGGTAAAATGAGTAAAAGTAATGGTGAATTTTTAACTGTATCATTATTAAAAGAGAAAGGCTATAATCCAATTATATATCGTTTTATGTGTCTTAATTCCCATTATCGTAAGCAATTAGTGTTTTCATATGAAGCTTTAGATAATGCTAAAGTAGCTTATAATAAGTTAAAAAGTAAAATAGATGCTTTAGGTACTGGTGAGAAAATTAATTTAAAATCTCCATATATTGAATCATTTAAGCAGGCTTTAGCTAATGATTTAAATACTTCTATGGCTTTAACTGTTCTTTATGATGTATTAAAAGCAGATATTAGTAGTGCTGAAAAAAAATATTTAATTAAATCATTTGATCAAGTTTTATCTCTTAATTTAGTTGGAGAGAAAAAGAATATTACTAATGATATAGAGAATTATATTAAGCAAAAAATAGAGGAAAGAAATAGTGCTAAAAAGGATAAGAATTATGCTCTAGCTGATAAGATTAGAGAAGAATTACTGTCTAATGGAATTATTTTAAAAGATACTCATGGGGGGACTATATATGAAATATTAAATTAAAAATGTCTTTTTAAGGCATTTTGTACATTTGTAAATGATGTGAAACAAAAATTATATAAAAATTAATTCAAGATAATTGGGTTAATTTTTTTGTA
>CANQEN010000070.1 GCA_947595045.1 uncultured Bacilli bacterium
GGAACCCCTGTTTATGCTGTAGCTAATGGAGTGGTAGTTAAAATATCATATCGTAGTAGCTGTGGTGGTAATATGATTTATGTAGCCCATCGTGTCAATGGTTCAACTTATACATCAGGCTATTTCCATTTATCAGGTATTAATGTGAGTGTTGGACAGGCGGTTACTTATGATACTGTTATTGGATATTCAGGTGGTGATCCTAATATAGAATACTGGGATGGTTGTTCAACGGGAGCTCATCTGCACTTACAAATGGGAACAGGCTTATATATGACAGATTACTTCTGGTATTCTGATTATAAAGCTAGAGGATTTGATCCCCATTTAGTTATTAATTTCCCAAATTGGCATGAATATTTCTCTGGACGTTAATTATTCGACATTAATTTAAAAAGACATCTATTACATTAAAATAGGTGATAACATGAAAGTTAAAATATTTGATGAAAATCATGAAAAAGATTTAGAAGAAAGTATTAATAACTTTATTAGTGATGTTGAAGTAATTGATATTAAATATGAAGTATCAATTGGAGTATTTTCTGAGGAACAAATATATTGTTTCTCAGCTATGATATTGTATAAAGCAACTAAAAAGTAGATAAAAATTCAGTTGTCAATAAAATTTAGGAATGAAGGTGTGGAAATGTTAGCATTAACAAAAAAGGCCTTAACAGTAGGTATTATTGCTGGTATTTTAGTCTTTGTTGATGGAGTTATTACTCAATTAATAGGTATTAATGGCTCTTTTGTTTGGGTTAGTTTTATTAGTTGGACCGTATTCTTTGGTGCTAAGACAATTGAACGACTAAAAGCTATACCAGGATATGTTATAGGATTTGGTTTAGCTTTAGCCATTATTAATTTAGGTAATTATTTACATTCTATTATGCATGTAACTATTTTAGGAGTAACTCTAGCTTCTATTGTAGCCACTTTTCTTATCAATTTTATTTGTATCTATTTTGAAAAATTAAAGAAGTTTTATCTTGATTCTATAAATGGTATATTTGTAGGGATAGCTTTGACTTTTTCAGGATTAGGAGTGGGATTAGATACTGCTAGTTTATGTGATTGTGGTTACATGTTATTTATTATTGTAATATATGGCATTTTGGGATTGTTAAGTGGATATTTTACTATAAAAATAAATAATGTATAATTAATAGTGAATGAAAAATTTACTTTAGCCTTTATTAACACATTTTTATAAATGTGTTTTTTGTTGTTTAAAAAATGGGAAACTGTCACACAATATTCATAGAATATAGAAGGAGGCAATTATGTTTAATAATTTTAATGAAGATGCTCGTAAAGTAATGGTTATAGCTAAAGAAGAGATGTATAATTTAAAACATCCTTATGTAAGTTCAGAACATCTACTATTAGCAATATTAAAGGGTAAAAATAATGTGTCTGACCGTTTAAAAAAATATAAATTGGATTATAATATTTTTAGACAAGAAATAATTAAAACAATTGGATTTGGTTCTAAACAAAGTGAATGGACCCTATATACTCCTGTTTTAAAAAGTATATTGGAGAGAGCTATTATGATGGCTAAAGATGCAAATAGTGATGTTACAATTGAATTATTATTTGCATCTCTTATTGAAGAAAATGAAGGCATAGCTATTCGTATTATGATTAATTTAGATATTGATTTAGATGTTTTATATCATGATTTTGTAGCTCATATACCAAAAAATAAAAAGAAAAAAAGACTATTATTAGATGAAGTTGGTCGTAATTTAACTAAACAAGCACAGATTATTCCTTTTGATCCAGTAGTAGGACGTAATGTTGAGATAAAAAGAATGATGGAAATATTGAGTCGTCGCAATAAAAACAATCCGTTATTAATTGGTGATGCTGGAGTAGGAAAAACAGCTATAGTTGAAGAACTATGTCGAATGATTGTAAATAATGAAGTACCTAATTCTTTACGAGGGAAACAAATTTATGCCTTAGATTTATCATCAGTAGTAGCTGGTACTAAATATCGAGGAGAATTTGAAGATAAATTAAATCGCATTATTAAAGAAGTAGAGGATAATAGTAATATTATTTTATTTATTGATGAAATTCATACAATTGTTGGGGCTGGAGGAGCTGAAGGAGCGATTGATGCTGCTAATATTTTTAAACCAGCTTTAGCTAGAGGTAGTATTCGATGTATTGGTGCTACTACTACTAGCGAATATAAAAAGTTTATGGAAAGTGATAAAGCATTAGAACGTCGGTTTCAAACTATATTAATTGAAGAACCAGATATAACTACTGTTCAAGATATTATTAATACATTAAGACCTATATATGAGGATTATCATAAAGTAGTCATACCTGATTCTATACTAACATTATTAATTAATTTATCTAATAAATATATTAAAAATAGGAGGAATCCTGATAAAACAATTGATTTATTAGATGAAGTATGTTCACATGCTAATTTAAAGGAAAATAAAAAGTTAAAATTATATAATGATATGAATAAAAAATTATATGATATATTAAAGCGAAAAAAAGAGTGTATTTTAAAGAATAACTTTGATGAGGCTACTAAATATCGAACTTTAGAAAATGAAATGATGAATAAAATAAATAATTTAGAATTAGAATTATCTAATTCTAAATTAAATATTGTTACTAAAAAAGATTTAGAAGAAGTACTAGAGCTTAGGGTTAAAACACCTATATATGAGTTAGGAAAGAAATTATCTAATAATAGTAAAATGATTAATCATTTAGAAAAAAAGATTATTGGTCAAAATGAAGCTATTGAAACATTAATTGATGTTTATAGCAATAATTTAATAGAAAATAACTGCTATGGGGTATTATTTTATGGCCCAAGTGGGGTAGGAAAAACGGAGTTAGCTAAAACATTTGCTAAAGAAGTAGGTGGCAATGTTATTAGAATTGATATGAGTGAATATAGTGAAGAACATTCAGTTAGTAAGTTTATTGGTTCACCACCAGGTTATGTAGGGTATAATGATGTTAATAATGTTTTTGAAGAAATTAAAACTAGACCTTTTACTATTTTAATTTTAGACGAAATAGAAAAAGCACATCGAAAAGTAATGGATTTATTCTTTCAAATATTAGATAATAATAGTATTAAAGATTCTAAAGGAGATATAATTCATTTTAATAATGTTATTATTATTATGACTTCTAATATTGGATATAAAGATAATAAGGTAGGCTTTTATAGTAGTAATAAAAAACATGAAGAATTAAATAAGTATTTTGGTTTACCATTTATGAATAGAATTCATAAAGTAATATCTTTTAATAAATTAACTGTTACTGATATTGAAAAAATTATTTGGCAATTAGCTAAAAAAATGAAAAGAAAAGTTGTCAAACATGATATTAATAATATATTAAGTGAAAGTAATTATGAAGAATATGGGGCTAGACAGATATCATATTTAATAAAAGAATATCCTAAAATAGAATTAGTTAAATCAAAATAATTATCCGGAAGTTATTTAAAAACTAAGAAAAATGAAAGGTTCTTCCGAAAGTTTCCGGAAAAAGTAGAAAGTGGATAGAAATATCTGCTTTTTGTTTTATTGAAAGAGAATCGATAACTGATTGTAATAAAGATAAATCATCTAAAGTTGACGCAAATGCTAAATAACATCTTTTAAAAAGGTTGACTATTTTTTGTTTTCCGTATACAATTCTTTTGATGAGTTTGAATTTGTTGTTGTTACCTTCAACAAATCCCGAATTTATTGTTTGAGATATTGCATTTTTAACGGCAGCAATATCTCTTTTTAATCCTTTACAAAATGATGGTATTTGATTTTGATGTAATGCTATAAAATTATCTAGTGTTGTATCCTTTTTGCTAAATATTGTATTATGAAAATCGTTAAATATATCTTTTATAATTTTAACTATTGAAAATTTATCTTCAATTACTTTTAAATTATTTTCTATATCTTTATTATTTAATTTATTAGAATCTATTGTCAAAAGATATTTTAACAATTCAAGTCTAGTAATAACAGTTTCATCTTTATAATACTCATAAGTATTATATTTAGAAAAATGTATGTAATCAAATCCATTGTTTTTGGCAATAATTTTAATTATTCCTTTAAGAGATATAATTGAACCATTGTAACCACATTTTAAAATATATGCAATTATATATTCATAAGGTTGATTGTCATTCAGCATTTTAAAGATAATATTTACAATTTTAGAATACTTACTTTCTTTTTTACGATTATAATTTTTCTTAATCTTTATTTGTTCAACTTCTTCATCAGTCATGTTCAAATATTTTTTTATAGATCCAGAAGAGTAACCATATTCTATAGTTAATTCCTTTATTGATAAATTATCTTTTCTCAATTCAATTATTTTATTATATTTTTCAATTGAACTTGTCAATAAAAAGTAGACAATAAAAAGATATTTATTTAAACCCTAATTGAGTTCTATACTCAATTGGGG
>CANQEN010000071.1 GCA_947595045.1 uncultured Bacilli bacterium
ATTATTTATCACTCCTCCTATATCAATTCATTTATCAAATTTATTGTCACCAACACTATTTGACAAAGAACCTTTAAAAATATAATAACCTTTTTTACCTAAATATTAAAATATGATTAAAGGAGAAAGACTATTCTTTCTCCTTTAATCGCTCTAATAACTCTTTTTTAGTCATTTTATTATAATCTTTTATTTTTTTCTCTTTAGCTAAATCTTTCAAATCTTCAAGTGATAGATCATCTAAACTTAATTCCTTAAAATCACTTTTATCAATTTCCTCATCGTCATCTGGCATACAACCATTTTTCACCAAATAATCAATTTGTTCTTTAGTAATAGTTTCATACTCTAATAAGGTATTAGCAATTAAATCTAATAAATCTTTATTTTCTTTAATAATTTTACGTGTTTTTTCATAACATTCATTAATTATTTTGCGTTGTTCTTGATCAATTTCAAAAGCTACTTGACTTGAAAAATTACGACTCTTATTATAATCCCTACCTAAGAACACACTAGACTCTTGATGTTCGAATTGAACAGGGCCCAAATCACTCATACCATATTCAGTTACCATAGCACGAGCTATCTTAGTTGCTTTTTCAAAATCATTATGGGCACCAGTTGTCACTTCGTTAAAAATAAATTCTTCAGCTACACGCCCACCAAGTAAACCACTTATTGTCTCTAATAATTCTTTTTTAGTTGATAAGAATGTTTCTTCTCTTGGTAACATTAAATTATAGCCACCAGCAGATCCACGTGGAATAATAGTAATCTTTTGAACTTCATTAGCACCCTCTAATTTAATTCCTACAACAGCATGGCCAGCTTCATGATAGGCCACAATTTGTTTTTCTTTTTCGGTATATTTCTTAGTAACCTTAGCTGGGCCCATTAAAACTCTATCATGCGCCTCGTCAATTTCAGCCATAGTAATAATTTTTTTATTGCGTCTAACAGCCAATAGAGCAGCTTCATTTAATAGATTTTCTAAATCAGCACCACTAAAACCTACTGTTCTTTTAGCTATATTAGCAAGTTTTACACCTTTAGCAAACTTCTTACCTCTAGCATGTACCTCTAATATTTCTTCACGACCACGAATATCAGGTAAATTAACCGTTACTTGTCTATCAAAACGGCCAGGTCTAAGCAAAGCTGGATCCAATACATCTGGTCTGTTAGTAGCAGCAATAATAATAATACCCTCATTAGCACCAAAACCATCCATCTCAGTAAGCAATTGGTTTAATGTTTGTTCGCGTTCATCGTGACCACCACCTAAACCAGCACCTCTTTGTCGACCAACAGCATCAATTTCATCTATAAAGATTAAACATGGAGCATTATGTTTAGCTTGCTTAAACATATCCCTAACTCTACTAGCACCTACACCTACAAATAGCTCAACAAAATCTGAACCACTTATAAAATAAAATGGTACATTAGCCTCTCCAGCCACAGCTCTAGCTAATAACGTTTTTCCAGTACCAGGAGGTCCTACTAATAGGACACCCTTAGGTATTCTAGCACCCATTTGAGTAAACTTCTTAGGATCCTTTAAAAATTCAATTAACTCAGCTACTTCTTCTTTCTCCTCAGTCAAACCAGCTACATCTTTAAATGTTACTTTTTTTCTATCATCACTTAAACGTGCCCTACTTTTACCAAAATCCATTGATTTATTAGCAGTACCCATTTGTCTAGAAATTAGAAAATAACCAATTATAACTAATACCACTAACGGTAAAATATTAACTAAAAATAATAAAAACCAACTAGAATCAGGATCCTTATCTGCATCTATATTAAATTTATACTCATCTCTACCAGCATAAATTTCTTTAATAGTAGTATCAGTAAGTGGAGCCTCAACATAAAAAGACTCATTTTCTTTATAATCTTTTAATTTACCAGTTAATTTATATATTCCAGCACTCGCACTAGGAGTGATGGTTACTTTTTCAACCTTACTATCTTGCATTGAAGATATAAATTCACTATAAGAAAGTGTATTTACTTTAGTATTTAAAATATTCATAAAGTAAATGACACCAATAATAACTATTCCTAAAAATATATATGAAAATGTATTCCGTTTAATTGTTTTCTTATTCATATAAACTCCTTCCTTTAAGTATACTCTAGTATTATATCATACTTTCCACTATTTTGACTATCTAAATTAGATTTTTTTAAACCTGGTATCCAAATTATTCTGTCTTGACTATCAACAACAATTGGCCAATTATTTCTTTCACATATAGGTACCTTATTTTCAATAAAAATATCCTTTACTTTTTTATGATGATTCAGATTTTTAACTACTATTTTATCCCCATCTTTTCTATTTCTAACATAAATAGGTAATTCTATCTTACTAGAATCAATATATATAATATTATTATCACCCTTTTTACTTTCCAATAAAAATATAATTTTTTTACCATTAGATAAAATAATATCTTTATCTAACTTTATCTTATAATCTACTACCCTATCTTCTTTTTTTATATATAAATAATTATATTCTTTAACACATAAATAACTATCAGGTAAATTAATATAACAATTAACTTTATCATTATTTAATAATAGTAATATATTATTAATATGCTTATTAGTTATTCTATTTAAATTATCTTTATACATAGTACTTAAAAAATAAAAGATAACTTGTTTTTGTAAAAATAAAGATAATTTATTTAATTCACTAATATTAATTTTATCATACCAACCATATTTATCAATTATAGATAATACATATTCTTCTACAAACTGAGAATATTCTTCAATATTTTTATTAAACATTAAAAAATTATCTATTAAATTATTATTTATATCACGTAATAATGGTATAATTTGATGCCTATAGCGATTACGTGTATATTCCAGACTATTATTAGAAATATCTTCACGATATGATATTGAATTAGCAATAACATATTGCTTAATTATATCTTTAGATATATAAATAAATGGTCGAATTATTTGATAATTATTTCTATTAGAAATAGCTGAAAAGCCCCTATATCCATAAAAATTAGAACCTCTAACTATTTTCATTAATACTGTTTCTATCAAATCATCACCATGATGGGCCGTAAATAAATAATTAGATTTATATTTATTTACTATATTCTCTAAAAACTGATATCTATATTCCCTAGCCTCTTTTTCTGTAAAATGATTATTATGATATTTATCTATTTTAAACATTTCAAAAATAATATTGTTATTTTTACAAAAAGATTTAACAAATAAAGCTTCTTCATCACTTTCTTTTCTCACATTATGATGAACATGAGCACAAACAATATGGAGATTAGGATAATATTGCCTAAGTAAATATAATAAAGCCATTGAATCAATACCACCTGATACTGCTACAACTATATAATCATTATTTATTACATTAATATTACTATCTAAAAACTTAAAAACATCATCCATTTAATCACCACCAATATTGTATTATAAAACTACTCCAATATCAAGAAAAAAAAGATAATTAACTTACCTTTCTGTAGTGTTACAATTGATGTGAAACATTTCTATGTAAAAAAAGTAATTCAAGTCGTATAATTGAGTTAACGAAAACA
>CANQEN010000072.1 GCA_947595045.1 uncultured Bacilli bacterium
AATGTAGTAAGTCTAAAAGGAACAAAGCCAACAAGTGGTAATCTAAGTATAGGAGAAAAAGGAGAAGTAAAGAATGCCACATTATGTATAAGTAATTATGTGGTAGAGTATAAAAATGAAGAAGCAAAAATAGTAGATAATGGTTGTGATAAAACTATTGATGGTAGTGGAAGTACTGGTTCAGGAGGAAGTACAGGAAGTACTGGTTCAGGAGGAAGTACAGGAAGTGGTAGTACAGGAGGATCATCAGGAGGAGGAACATCATCAAGTAAAGGATCAGGAAAAATATATGGAATAAAAAGAGCTATAGATTCAGAATCATCAGAATGGGAAAGAATAGAAGATTCTAAGGAATTAGTAGTGAAAGCTCAAATAGGTGGAACACCTGTTAGAAATGATTTTGATAATATATATCCATGGAGTGAAATAATAACAGTTAATTATGATATAGAACAAGATAAAATAGTAGCAAAATATGGAGATGGAACATTTAATTTTAATTTTGATGGTAGTAATGGACAAGTAATGACAGTAATACCAGAGTTTTGGTGGAAAAGAGAGCAAAAAGATGGATATGAATATATTTATATAACAGATAAAGCAACAGAAGGATATGAACATAGTGAAGAATTTATGGTAGGAAGATATACAATATCAGGCTCTCCAACAGAGATATATAGTAAAAGTGGAATAAAATCTATTACTAGTACAACTATTGCAAATTTTAGAGAATATGCAAGAAAATTAGGAAAAGGCTGGGGAATAATGGATTACCATTATTTCATAATACAATTATTATATTTAGTAGAATACGCAGATTATAATTCTCAATCAAAGCTTGGGGCTGGTTATACAAAGTATGGAATTGGTTCGCCTGTAACAAGTGGAGAATGTGATTATCTTGGAATGAAGTCAGGAAGTACTATAAATGATGGAGTACATTCAATGATATATAGGGGAATGGAAGATATTTATGGAAATGTATGGCAATTTGTAGATGGAATTAACATTAAGAATCGTAAAGCTTATGTATGCACAAATCCAAGTGAATATGTTTCTGATAAATTTGATGGGTGCTATAAAGCGATTAATTTTGATATTGCTTCTAGTAGTGGATATATATTTAAATTTGGATATGATCTAAATAATCAACTAATATCCTTTCCAATTGAAATTACAAATAATACTAATATTGTTTCAGATTATTATTACGGAACATCTACTGGTAGTACTTTATTGGTCGGTGGTTCTTATCAGGCTGGCGCTAATTATTATGCAGGTATGTGGTGTTGGTATTCGGATATCAATTCTAGTTATATTGCTAATAATGTTGGTACTCGTCTTATTAAAATAAAATAATTTTATCAATATTACTACTAAATTATTATTAAAAATTATCCAAGTAAATTAAAGCTCAATGTTAAATTGAAACTAAAATTAGTGAATAATTATTATTGATTTTAAAGATTTTTTAACATACTTAATCGTAAAAATATAACATATTTTTCAATTTTCTATAATTTGTTACTAGCTTTCAGTATTATTTAAAGTATTAGCTTTGATGAAAAAAATTTTATTTATCGGAGGTTATGTTTAGTAAAAAAATGTTTATTATAAGAAATAAAAAAAGAATGTTTTTATTATTATTAGATGTAACTACAATAAAAGATTAGGAATATTGAAAAGAATATGGTGCAAATAAAAAAATAAATATTAAATTAATTCTTTTTTCTAGAATTGTTTTGAAAATTTTGATGCAATGTTCAGTAATAAAACAATAATTTGTACTCAAAGGAATATATATTTTCAGAGGTTCTGTTTATGTGTGTTTTAAATAAGCTCATTTTAATGATTTAACTACAAGAGTTACAGGATGTTGTAACTCTTTTTGCTTTATCTTTTGCACTACACACTTCGAATAATTATTAATTGAGACTAAAAATATTAATTAATCGTAATAACAGTTCAATTTATAATATGTAAAGTGAAAATTAATCAAGAAATTCAAAGAGATTGTGATATGTTAATTTTAGTTAATAAGGTTATTTTTGCCATAAAATAAAAGATTGTATCCAATTAATTATAGATTACAATCTTCTAATTAGAAATTAAATTTATATTTTTTAGACTTTAGTTTATTGTAAGTTTTTTTTCAATATATGAGATGATATAGTACATAATCCATGATAGCAACATTAACAAAATAGTACCAAACATTACTAAATCTAAGTTAAAGACTTGTGAGCCATACATAATTAAATATCCAATTCCTTTTTTTGATACTAAGAATTCCCCCATAATTACGCCGATGAAAGACACATGTCGAAAAACGAGAATTAAAAGCTTTTTTGTTTAAAAACTCGATTGATTTAGAGGAATTAGATGGGAAAAGCTAATTGTCCGTATTGTAATAGTGGTAATACTTTTAATATTGCCTATGGGTATTTAGGTGGAAAGAAAGACAAACCTAATTATATTGACCAAGATGATATAGGACTTCATATCAATTATAGAAAGCACGGATTAGTAAAGTATGATTTTGATGGAGAGCAAATGTCTTATAGATTACCAAA
Source organism: uncultured Bacilli bacterium (assembly GCA_947595045.1). Taxonomy (GTDB): domain Bacteria; phylum Bacillota_I; class Bacilli_A; order RF39; family UBA660; genus CANQEN01. The sequence goes on from CANQEN010000072.1 coordinate 2,574, forward strand.
TCAGTATTGTAAAGACTGTGGTAATACCTTTCATTCGAGAAAAGTTATGTACACAGTTGATATATCCATCATAACTTTTATAATTTGTATCCATGATAATTGTTATAAGTATATTTTTGATTTTAGTGATAAAGAGAATCCAAAATACACTATAAAAGTTAATTGGATAACAATTAAAGAAAATAAATCACTTTCAATTAAAGATAGAAATAAATGCATATGAAATAAGCGATATTCTCACTATTTTGCATTATAAGAGTATTAGAAAGAGATTTCGTGAATGAAAATGGCGAAAAAATAGTAAATAAATTTGTATATTTAAAGCAATCAATTTTAAATAACATTGAAAGACTTAAAAATAACGATATTATATGGGATGAAGAATTAGGATGGTTTAAGGATGAAAACGAAGATCTTGATGAAATAGAAATATAGCAACGTCTATATGAAAGTGCTATAAAAAATGTTATAATGATACAAAGATTATTAAGGGCTACTATTATACTAATATTATAAAAACAAATATTAGAATATAAAAGAATGCAACAGAAAAAGCGATTAGAATATTATTTATTTCCACCTAAAAAAACATTTAAAATATATATACCTAAATTTTATGAAAGATTTATAAATAATAATGGAGAAAGGATAAGATAAATGCAAATAGATAAATTAAAAGATTTAATTTTATATCAAAGTC
>CANQEN010000073.1 GCA_947595045.1 uncultured Bacilli bacterium
TTCCTAGTACGAGAGGACCGGAACGGACATACCTCTGGTGTATCTGTTGTCACGCCAGTGGCAGTGCAGAGTAGCTAAGTATGGAAAGGATAATCGCTGAAAGCATCTAAGCGAGAAGCCAACTTCAAGATGAGTTTTCCCATACGCAAGTAGTAAGATCCCAGGAAGACTAACTGGTAGATAGGCTAGAGGTGGAAGCATGGCAACATGTTGAGCTGACTAGTACTAATAGATCGAGGATTTAATCCTATTATTTATTTAGTTTGAGGGTCCACATTATCATGTTTTCAGAGAATTATTTTCTCTATTGATTTGTAACGATAGCAAAGAGGATACACCTGTACCCATCCCGAACACAGAAGTTAAGCTCTTTTACGCCGACGATAGTGTAAGCGAAAATAGGTAGTTGCAAATCTTTTTTTTGTCTTTTTTAAAATATTATTAAAGTATTGTAATAATACTTTTTTTTTTGCTATAATATAAATAGGTGATAAAATGGAATATAAAATTACAACGCATAATGAATTAGAAACAATTGAATTGGCACAGAATTTTGAATCAGAAAAATTTCCTAATATGATTATCTGTTTAAATGGCGAATTAGGTAGTGGAAAAACGATGTTTACTAAAGGAATTGCTAATGCTTTAGGTATAACAGAAAATATAACTTCTCCTACTTTTTCAATTATAAAAGAATATGATGGTGAATTACCTTTATACCATTTAGATGTATATCGCTTAGATGGTGTTACTGATGGTATAGGCATTGAAGAATATTATTCTAAAGGTGGAGTAGTTGTTATTGAATGGGCTAATACAATTAAAGATATTCTGCCAGAAGAACGATTAGATATAAAATTTAAAATAATAGATGAAAATAGAAGAGTTTTAATTATTCAACCATATGGTCAAAAATATGAAGAGTTATGTGAGGCTGTACTATGAAGAGTTTGTTTATAGACACCTCTTCCTTTTTTATGTCAATAGCTATTGTTGAAGATGATAATATATTATTTTTATATCAAAAAGAGATTAAAAATGATATGGCTTCTAAAATAATGCCTATTATACGAGATGGTTTTGAGCAAGTAAAATTTGATATTCATGAGTTAGATAAAATATTTGTTATAAATGGACCTGGTTCTTTTACTGGTGTTAGAGTAGGTGTTACTGTTGCTAAAACATTAGCATGGTCATTAAAAATTGATGTAATTCCTATATCCAGTTTAGCTTTTCTAGCAACTACACCTGTTAATACTAAATATGTTCAACCAGTGATAGATGCTAGAAGAGGGTATGTTTATACAGGCACTTATGAAAGTAATTTAAACATTATTAATAATGATACTTATATGCTTTTAAGTGATATTGATATGGATGATATTACTATTGTTAGTCATGATAGTATTGAAGGTGCTATAAAGCCTCGTTTAGATATATTAAAAATAATTAATAAATATAAAAATAATGAACCGATAAATGCTCATTTATTAAAACCTAATTATCTAAAAAAGACAGAAGCTGAAGAAAAGTTAGAAAGTAAGGGCAATGATTAGAGAATATACCGATAGCGATTATGATAAGTTAAACAAATATTACAAAGCTAGAGATAACAGCTCAATTAATATAAAAGATAATCCTTTTCAGTATATTTATGTGTATGAGATAGATAATGAAATAGTTGCTTTTATCGATTTTTCTGTTATTTATGATCGCTGTGAGTTAAATTATATTTATGTTTTTGAAGATTATCGGGGTTTAGGAATTGCTAGTGAGCTACTTAATTTTTTATTTAATAAAATAAAAAAACAATGTCAAAATATTACTTTAGAAGTTAATGAGAATAATTTAATTGCCAAAAAATTATATAAAAATAATAAATTTAAAAAGGTGGCTATTAGAAAACAATATTATGGTAAAGATGATGCTATAATGATGATGAGAGAGATGAATGTTGATGAATGATATTTTTATATTGGGAATTGAATCAAGTTGTGATGAGACTAGTGTTTCTATTGTTAAAAATGGATGTGAAGATATTGCAACAGTAGTTTTATCACAAATGGATACTCATGCTAATTATGGTGGTGTAGTTCCTGAAATAGCTAGCCGTATGCATGTTGAAAATATAACCATTGTAATTGAAGAATGCTTAAAAAAAGCTAATATGACAATGGATGAAATAACGGCTATTGCTGTCACATATGGACCAGGACTAATTGGTTCATTATTAATTGGAGTGGTAGCAGCTGAAACTTTAGCTTATGTATTTAATAAGCCTTTAGTTCCAGTTCATCATATAGCTGGACATATATATGCCAATAACTTAGATAAAAAAATGGCTTTTCCTCTATTAGCTTTAGTTGTTAGTGGGGGGCATACTAATTTAGTTTATATGAAAGAGAATTATTCATTTAAACAGATTGGTGGGACTTTAGATGATGCTATTGGGGAAGCTTATGATAAAGTAGCTCGAGTTTTAGAATTACCTTATCCAGGTGGTCCGTTAATTGATAAATTATCGTATGATGGTAATGATACATATGATTTACCATTACCATTAAATGATAATTCATATAATTTTAGTTTTAGTGGGTTAAAAAGCGCAGTTATTAATTTAGTACATAATGAGAAACAAAGAGGTAATAGTATAAGAAAAGCCGATTTAGCATGTTCATTTCAAAATAGAGCTGTAGAAATCATTACCAAAAAAACGATGAGAGCGTTGCATGAATTTAATATTAAAAATTTAATTGTAGCGGGAGGAGTAGCTGCTAATAGTGTTTTACGTAATCATTTAATGGAAGCATGTAAAAAAGATAATATTAATTTAACAATACCTAGTTTAAAATATTGTACTGACAATGCAGCTATGATAGCAGTAGCTGGATACTTTACATATAAGAAAAAAGAAGTGTCAAATTTAGGAATAAAGGCTAAGGCGACAAGTATTTTACATTAATTTAAGAAAATGATACTTTAATATACTAAGTTATCATCATCTATAATTGGGTGAAGTAAAGTAAATGTTGGAAAAATTTAAGAGAAAATACAAGTTATATAATTAATTTGTATTTTTTTACATTC
>CANQEN010000074.1 GCA_947595045.1 uncultured Bacilli bacterium
CCTAAATATGTATCTAGTATTGCATCTGATCCCTCTGTACTTAAATCATCTGCAATTATTGGTAAGTAATAACTTTTTGATGTACCGGTTTTATTTTCACTTTTTAATAAAATACTTTGATGTAAATCTCCTACTCTTAAACCACCAACCTTGGTAGCTAATACCCAGTTTGCACCAGATGTATTACTTGGTATTGTTTCATCATAGTTGTAAGTTTCAATATATTTACCATTCGCATCATACCAACATAAGAAATCACCTTTAGGTAATTTGCCATCTAATAAACCTGAGCCAAACTCTGCTCCCTTACGTGAAACTATATATTTTACCATTTTACCTTTGCCATCACTTGTTGGCATATAATAGTCTGTAACAATATAATAATAACTATCACTACTATATTTATTTTTATTGGCATAAGTAACAACATCTGATTTTAAAGTTATTATATCGCCATTTTTAAGACCATTAGATAATTTAGTTTTAGCTTCTTCTAAACTATTTAGTTCACCATAATAACTATGACCTTCAAAGTTTCTAGCTTCACTTTCAGTTAATTCTTTTAAAGTATTATTTTCTACTTTATATGCCTTTGTATATAATTTTAGGTTCTTATGGAAAATATAATATCTATTTTCAATACTAGGAGAAATAGTTAAAACTGCATCGCCTTTAGTTCTGGCATCATCTTGAATATCAGCAGTATAGCCATCATATAATGTATTACTATAATAATTTGAATTAAATGATAAAACACCATCTTTAGTATATTTTTCCAAATATTCTTTGCTTATTTTTTTTATATCAACAGTTTTTTTGAAATTAGTTAAAATATTTTCATTAATACCTACTTCATAGAATAATCTTAATGGGGTTGATTCTTTTTTATTAGCAACATTTGTTTGATAAGACTCACTACTACCATCTGAATTAATTTTTATTGTAGCTACTTGTAGCGGTAAAGCTAAAGCAGGAATTGCAAAATGTAATTCTTGATCATTTTCTAAAGGACCAGAGCTTACTTTAGTATCAACATATATTTTAAAATCACTAATTTTAAAATGAACTTTTGAAGAATAAGTGTCTGATTCATCAATTATTTTATAGCAATTATTAATAATTTCTTCTTTACCTTTATTTATAACTTTATAATATTGTCTTGTATAATCATATTTACTAGGTTTAGTATTATATTCTTTTTCTTTTCCATTTTCATTAACAACATATTTTAAATCAGTTTTTTTAACATTATATAATTCGCCAAATAATAATAAATTTTTAACATCTTTCACTTCCATATACTTACCGATTGGATCTGTATAGTTTATTTCATCTTTATTAGAAAATCTATTATGTGTTGGAGTAAAAGCTGGTTGTCTGATATCTTCTATTATTAAATCAAAAACGCCTTCTATACTATCTGAATTAGATGATGATGATGAAAATGCATAATATGAAGCTGTTTCATAGTTAAAACTAAGTTTTGATAAATCTATATTAGGATCATCTGTTGTTGTAGGAATAAAGAAATCCGTACCTATTTTTTGCTCGTTATATACTCGCCAAAAGCTTCCATGATTAGGTCCAGGATAGATTCCTTCACTTGAATAATCTTGACCACTATTATTATAGCTAGAGCCATATAATTCATAATGATTATTATTATAGTTATGTTCTCCTTCTCCTAACTCACCATTAAACTTATATCCATCTTTTTTATATGTTTTAATTTTATTTTTTATAGAATTATTAGGAAAATTATAACCACCGTTTATACTACGATATGTTGTAATTCCATTAGTTGGATTCCATGTTTTAAAAGTACCATTTGTAAAGGCATCCCAAGCATTCATCGCTTTTAACATACCCTCAACCATTTTATCACCAGTTGAATCATCATCATAAAAAGTATTATTTGTATCTGATGATTCTTTTAAAAGATAACCTTTTTCTTTTAAAAATTGTTTATTAAAATATTTACTAGGATTCATCATAAATGGATTAGTTGTAATACTATTTCCTTCATTTTTTTTATCACTAGCATTTTTATATCCTGCTTTAAAACCTTCTTCATCTGGATTGTCCATATCAACACTTACTGTATATATATTCCAATCGTCTTCAACATTATAGGCATTTTTAACTGCTTGTTTATAGTATGCTGCAGTTAATAGATATGTAAAAACAAAATAAGCTTCACTGTCACGATAAGTATTAGCTAATTTCTGCATAGCAACCAAACTAGCTCCTGTAGGACGTGTAGCATATTGAGTTGGTTCAGATTGCTCACCATCTTTACTAATATAAGTATACTTTTCAAATGAAGGTAATTCACCTGATTCTAAATCTGCACTGAATATAGATTCATAATATACTTCATCGTTTTTCGCAAGAGTTACGTCATCTGTGCCGAATTTAAGATAACTATTATCTTTCTTATTTCTTACAGCTAGGAATTGATTCCATCCTGTACCTTTTAGATCAGCGTTATTTTTATCTCCTCTAAGATCATTTTTACCGGTAAAAGAAACACCTTTATATGAAAAATCTAGTAAAAAACCCATTGGACTATTAATATAACCATTTTCATCTGTTTTAGGATTTAGCCAATTATTAAGAGCGTCAGTAGCTGCACCGTCAGTTAGTATAACAAGTGCTGGCACACAATTATATACTACTCCAGCAACTCTGAAAGTTGTTTCTGTATTTAATAATTCTTGCATTCCTTGATAAACTCCAGCTTGAATATTAGTTGTACCATTTACATAGGCTGTATATTT
>CANQEN010000075.1 GCA_947595045.1 uncultured Bacilli bacterium
GATGATGATTTTAAATTATAAGCATTATAATCTAATTTTTCATTATTAATTCCATAAGTTAAAGTATTAGATTTATTTTGCTTAGAAATATACTCGTTATCATAATTTAAAAATGTTATTCCACCATTTTTATTAACTGAATCATACAATTCAAATTTTGTTTTAATTATATTATCAATTGTTTTAAAACTTTCTAAATGTTGTGGTCCAATAGAAGTTATAACTCCAAATTTAGGATTTACAATATCACAGATTTCTTTTATATCCCCTATCTGTGTTGCTCCCATTTCACATACAAAAATTTGATGAGTAGATTTTAGTTCTTCTCTTATTGTTTTAACTACTCCCATTGTAGTATTGTAATTTTTAGGTGTAGTTAAAACTTCATACTTTGCACTTAATGTTTTCACCAAAAAATTTTTAACACTTGTTTTACCATAGCTTCCTGTTACTCCAATAACAATTAGATTTGGCATATTTTTCAATATTTTTTTTGCATCATTAATATAATATTTTCTAATTCCGTGTTCTACAGGATAATTAATTATATTTGTAATAATGCATAAACTAAATGCTAGTATATTTAATACTCCCAAAGTTATATAATTATTACTAATTATACAAATAATTGTAATTAATATAGCTTGAGTTACAAACAATCTAATTACTCTATTGGTACATTTAAGTGGTATTTTTGCTTTATTTTTCGGCAAATTTGCCAAAATCGAAATTGCCAAAAATATTATTGAAATAATATTAGCAATATTATTATTTAGTAATAATATTGCTATTGGTATTAATACACCAATGCTTCTTAGCAAAATTTTCTTGATATTTACCTTCATCCAATTTACATATTTTTTTAAAAAATATGAATTTAATTGAAGCATATGTATATAAAACAATAATAGCAAAATCAAATTGATAATTAACTCTATTTTAACTATTATTTCCATCATTTCCCCCTGTTAAAAAGTTTGCAATTATTATATTTACATATGAAGGATTCTCTAAGAAAACATAGTGAGAACATCCTTTTATTTTAACAAGTCCTGCATCTGGAATCATCTGTTCCATTATTTCAGCATCAGCTATAGGTGTTGCTGTATCATTTTCTCCCCATATTAATAAAGTAGGTACTTTAATATTGGGTAAAAAACTCTTAACATCTTCATTAATTAGCTTTACCATAGTTTCCCTCATTATTGGACTTGCATTTTTATAATCATCAGAGCCGAAATGTTTTTTCACTTTATCCAAAAGATTAGGAAAAATTTTCTTGATTGGTTTCATTTGTGCAAATTTTTTACAAAATTTGAATGTTTTAATTTTTAATATTTGTTTAATTGTTTTTTTGTGAACTATACCTGCACTTCCAATTAAAATAATTTTATTTATTTTAAAGCCTAAATCTCTCTTGCTCATTAATTTTATAATTATTCTACCACCATTAGAATGTCCTATCACATCTAATTCATTAATATTTTGAGATTCAATAAATTTAGTTATAAATGTAATGTAATCATCCAAGTTCCAACTATTTTTAGGTTCGTCAGATTCTCCAAATCCAGGCATATCTAAGCACAACACGTTAGCATAAGTTGAAATTGAATTAAGTAGTGTATTATAAGTATTTATAACAGTTCCCCAGCCAGGAAGAATAAGAACAGTTTTTCCAGTACCTTTTCTTATATAATTAATTTTTAAATTATCTATATATGTTTCTATTCTATCCACTTCCCATCTTTGTAGTAAACAAGATTTACTTATAATAAATTTTTACTACGCTATATCATCTATCTCTCAAAGCTATCTGAATAATCCCAGTGATATTTCTTCAATTCCATACTAATTTCATTTTTCTCTTGTTCTAATCCATTAATAAATTCTTTAAACGAAATTACTGATGGTATTTTATCAATCTCAAGAACCCCTTTATAAATTGCAGGTTTCTTTTTATAGTATCCCCATGACCTATTACCATAATCATAATGCCAAACTTCAGATGGTAAATTTGTAAAACCTGATTCTGTCATTATATTATATAATAACCTACGATTGTCTCTAACCTGTCTATCTGAATTTTCTTTCTCATATGAAGCAGTATTGGTTAAATCAGAAAAATCATCAAATTCTATTCCAAAGTTCAGGTCTTTACCAGTTAATGAATCTGTTATAGTTAAATCAATTGAGCCACCTGTAGTATGTAACGGTGGCAATATTTCATTTTTATTTGGTATAGAAACATAATTACTTATTGTTTTATCTTGTTCTTCTAATGATAAATTTTCTAAATTAAATTGCTTAATTATCTCTGGTTTATATGCATAATAAAGTTCATTTTGAAGACTCCATGGTCTATATATATCCCATATTCTAAAAGCTAAACCTTGTGGTAATATAGTACAAGCCATTAGTAATCTTTCAAATACTTCTTTCCTAATTAGACATTTTTTTATTGCATTTTGCATACCAAGTTTTGGATATTTCAAATCAACAATTATTTTAGTTTTTTTATTAAGTTTTACAATGTCAGGAATTTCAACAAAAGGAGAGTCAATAAACTCATGCTCTTCCCACATATTTAATGTTTCTATTTCAGGTATTCTTCTGTTAAATAAATTATCTAAATCCT